>NZ_JBINJD010000210.1:0-7339 GCF_043951915.1 Alienimonas sp. DA493
CGGCGGGATGACAAACGCCGCCGAGGAAGGTCGGCCCGCGGTCCGGCAGACGGAGGGCGTCCGCGGGGGGCACCGCGGAGAGGTCGTCCCCGTGCACGACGGCCAGGCTGTTCCGGCCCGGGCGGACCAGATCGGCGGCGTCGACGGCCTTGGCCCGGTCGGAACCCTCCGCCGGGCCGACGTACAGCGCCGCCTCGTACGCCGCCCCGCCGGGCCGCAGCAGGGTCGCCCGGGCGGCGGCGGGCGTGTCGGCCCGGTCCACGCAGACGCCCAGATATTCCAACACCGCCTCCCAGGTCCCGGCGTAGGGGCCGTGCACCAACGCCCGGTCGCCCGGCGTCAGGCGGGTGGCGGCGAGCACCGCCCGGACGACCCGGTCCCCCGGGACGGACTCGGGGGCGAACAGCGGGAGCGCATGAGCGGGCTGCAACATCGCGGGCGTCCTTGCCGGTGCGATTGGGGGAGGAGCCCCGCGGAAATAACTTTTCGGCCCGCGAGCGGTCAACGTCGGGCCGCCCCGGTCGCTCGACTCGAACCGGGGCGCGCCGCGGATCGGCGACGGCGAACCGGGCAGGCTCAGCCCTGCAACAGGCTTTCGCCGCCGTCGACGACGATCTCCCCGCCGGTGACGTGCGAACTCAGGTCGCTGGCCAGGTACAGCACCGCGTTCGCCACGTCCCGCGGGTCGCCGGGGTCCCCGCCGGTCAGGGGGATGCGGCCGTCGGTGTATTCGACGTGCGGTTTGACGGAGTCGATGTTCCGCTCGACGGTCTTGTCGAAAATCGGCGTCATGATCGCTCCGGGAATGATCGCGTTCACCCGGATGTGGTAGCTGGCCAGTTCCAACGCGACCATCTTCACGAAGGCCACCTGCCCGGCTTTGCTGCAACTGTAAGCGGTCGCCCCGGTGTTGCTGAACACCCGCGTGCCGTTGACGCTGGCGCACACGATCACGCTGCCGCCGCGTCGTTTGAGCCACGGCAGAGCGTATTTGACGGTGAGGAACGTCCCCTTGAGGTTCACCGCGAGGGTCTGGTCCCACTCGTCCGGCTCCAGGTCCGCCAGCGGGGCCCAGACGCCGTTGATTCCGGCGTTGGCGTAGACCACGTCCAGCCGGCCGGCGGCCTCGGCGAAGCTCTCGATCGCCGGTTTGATCGACTCCGGGTCGGACACGTCCGCGGCGCGGGTCTCGCAGCGGCCGCCGGCGGCTTCGATCTCCGCGGCGGTCTCCGCCACGCCGTCGGCGTCCAGGTCCAGCAGGCCGACCAACGCTCCGGCGGCGGCCAAACGCTTGGCGCTGGCCCGGCCCAGCCCGCTGCCGGCCCCGGTGACCATGGCGACGCGTCCCTGCAACGAGACGACGGGAGCGGCGGGGGCGGCGGCGGACGGCACGGCGGGGGGCGGGAAAGGCGGGGACGAACGCGGGGGCTCCGGCGTCGGGTCCGGCGTCGCCTGAGGAGTGAACCGTAGTGTGGATCGTTCGGCCCGGCGGAACCCCGGGCGGAACCGGGCCGTTCGGGCGGGGTCGGCCCCGTGACGCGGCGCCGCGGGTTTGCCCAGACTCGCCGAAGTTCCCGTTTCCCGCCAACTCCCCCGCCGCCATGCCGCCCGCCGACCCGTCGTCGCCCCCCGCCGCCCGCCGCGAGGAGCCGGCGCCGGTCGAGCCGGTCCCCGTCGAAAACCAGGCGATGGACGACACCGTCCCCCCCGGCGATTCGCCCAGCCCGTATACGCGGCGGCTGTGGAAGGCGGCGGCGATCGCTTCGATCGTGGTCGCGGCCTTCCTGGTGCTCTGCTACGCCCCGGAGGCGGCGCTGCTGGTGTTCGCGGCGGTCTGGTTCGGCTGCGCGCTGGTGCAGTGCGCCAAGGGGCTCGGCCGCCACACGAAGATGAGCCAGCGGTGGAACCTGGCGATCGTCGTCACCCTGCTGGTCGCCGCCCTGCTGGCGATCACGCTGACCGCCGGCTGGCGGATCGGCGGGCGGGTGAACGAACTGGCCGGCAGCCTGTCGGAGGCCCGCACCACAATCGAGAAACGCCTGCAGGAGGGCCTCGACACCGCCGACGCCGCCCAGACGAGCGAAGCCGAGAAGAACGGCGAAGCCCCCCCCGGACCGGACGGCGAGGCCGCCCAAAACGGCCAGGCCGGGCAGGGCGGCGAGACCGGCCAAGAGGGCCGGGGCGGGGAGGCTGGCGAGGGCGAACAGCCCCGTGGGGCCGCGGGCCGACTGATGGACGCGATCCCCGACCCGATGACGCTCGTCGGCGGAATGATGGGCGGCGGGTCCGGCTCGTCGACGTCGCCGGCCCAGCGGGTCTTTACCGCGCCGTTCACCTTCGCCATCTACGTCCTGTTCATCTTCTTCACCGGCCTGTTCCTGGCGATCAACCCGGCGATGTACCGCGACGGGGCGGTCAGCCTGTTCCCGGACCGCCAACGCGGCAAGCTGCGGGAGGTGATGAATTACTCCGCCGAGGCCCTGTGGGCCTGGACGAAGGCCCGATTGGTGGCGATGGCGATCACCGGCACGCTGACCGGCCTGGCGTTGTGGGCGCTGGGCATCCCGCTGGCCCTCACCCTGGCCTTCCTGACGGCCCTGCTGGTGTTCGTGCCGAACATCGGCTCGCTGCTGGCCGCCGTGCCCCCGGTGCTGATCGCCTTCCAGCAGGGCGGCCTGACGCCGCTGTGGGTCCTGCTCGCGTACGTCGGCGTGCAGATGCTCGAAAGCTACGTCATCACGCCGTACGTCATCGGCGAGGGCACCGGCGTGCCGCCGGCGCTGGTCATCACCGGCCAGTTGGTGTTCGGGATTCTATTCGGGGCCCTCGGCGTGCTGTTCGCCACGCCGATGATCCTCGTGGCGATGATCTTCATCACCCGTTACTGGATCAACAGCGCCCTGGGCCATCGGGAGGTCGACCCGCCCGGCGTGGAGGACTGACGCCCCGCGTGAGCCGCTCTCTATGACGTGAGCCGCTCTCTATGACGTGAGCCGCTCTCTATGAAGAGAGCGGCTCACCGGTTCCCGGGGCCCGAGTTATTCCGCGGCGAAGGTCCACAGTTGGCCGAAGGTGGTCATGAAGTAGACCTCCCCGTCGGGGCCTTCGCCGAAGCTCATCATCGGGTGCTTGTAGCCGGTCAGCGGGCGGTTCGACTTCGCCTTGCCGTCCGGGCCGAGTTCCAACGCCCACAGCAGGCCGGAGACGTAGTCGCCGTAGAGGTATTTGCCTTCGAGCTGCGGCACCTTGGAGCCGCGGTAGACCACGCCGCCGGTGATCGACTTGCCGGTTTCGTGGTCGTATTCCCACACCGGGAAGGCCATGCCCCGGCCCTCGGTGGCAGCCGTTTTGCGGTCCGGCGGGAAGGGGTGGAAGCCCTCGAAGACGCTCCAGCCGTAGTTCTTGCCGGGCTCGACGAGGTTGATTTCCTCCCACTTGTCCTGCCCGACGTCGGCCAGCCAGAGGTCGCCGGTTTTCGCGTCGAAGCTGAACCGCCATGGGTTGCGGAAGCCGTGGGCGTAGATCTCCGGCAGGGCGCCGGGGGAGTTCACGTGGGGGTTGTCAGCGGGGACTTTGTAGGCTTTGCCCTCGTCCGGCTCCCCGTCCACGTCCAGCCGCAGCATGGCGCCGAAGGCGGTGCCGACGTTCTGGCCGTGGTCCAGCGGATCGCCGCCGGCCCCGCCGTCGCCGAAGGCGACGTAAAACATGCCGTCCGGGCCGAACAGGATCGTGCCGGCGTTGTGATTCCAGTACGGCTGTTTCAGCCGGAAGATCTCCCGCTCGCTGTCCGGGTCGAGCCGCTGATCGAGGCCCTCGCCGACCGCTTTGAACTCGCTGATCACGGACGTGTGCGGGGCGTCGGTCGTGGTGTAATAGACGAAGACCCGGCCGTTGGTTTTGAAGTCCGGGTGGAAGGCGAGCCCCAGCAGGCCCTCCTCGTTCTGCTTCTCGTTATAAACGACGCGGTCGGAGAGGTCGGCGAAGGGCGTCGCCTCTTCCGCCTCCGGGTCGTTGGGGAACTGATAAATCGGCCCCTTCTGCGTGACGACGATCACCCGGTCGCTGCCGTCGCCGGGGTGGGTCAGCAGGATGGGGCGGTCGAAGGTGAGGAACTCGAAGGCCCGCACGGCTTTCACCGGCAGGGGCGATTCGTCCACGCCGGTCGGCGGGGCGGGCACGCCGGCGGTTTCGTTCGTGTCGGCGGGGGCGGGGCCGGCGGCGAGCACGGGAACGAGCAGCGCCGGGGCGAGCAGGATCGGGGCGAGCATGTGGGGCGGGGGTGTGGAACGACGAAAGGGCCGACGGCGTCGGCGGGGGACGGGCCACGCGACGGGCCGGCGGGGCGGAGCATAGCCCCGGCCCGGTGCGGCGTTTAGGGTGGCCGGATCGTCCCCGGACCCGTCCCCGTGCGCCTCACCCCCCCGACCACGCCGCCCGCCGGAGCCCGCCCCGTCGACGCGGCGGCGGCCCCGCGACGGTTCGCCACGACCCGCTGGAGCGTGGTGCTCGCCGCCGGCGGGGCCGGGTCGGAGGCCCGCCGGGCGCTGGGGGAGCTGTGCGAGGGCGCTTGGTATCCGCTGTACGCCTTCGCCCGCCGCACCGGCCTGAACCACGCCGACGCCGCTGACGCCGTGCAGGGCTTCTTCGCCGACCTGCTCGATCGCGGCTGGGTGAAGGACGCCGACGCCGCCCGCGGCCGGTTCCGCACCTTCCTCAAAGTCGCCTTCCGCCGGCACCTCGGCCGCTTGCGGGAGGCGAAGGGGGCGCTGAAACGCGGCGGGGGGGTGAACACGCTAACGCTCGCCCCGCCGGACGCCGCCGCCCGCTACGCCCGGGAGCCGGCCCACGCCGAAACGCCCGAGGCACTCTACGAGCGCCGCTGGGCCCTGGAACTGCTGGCCCGCGTGCTGGACCGGTTGGAGGAGGAGCACGCCGGCGACGACCGGTTCCCGGTTCTCAAACCCTGCCTGACCGGCTCCGCCGAGCGGAGCTACGCGGAACTGGGGGCGACGTTGAACATGACCGAGGCCGCCGTGAAGACCGCCGTGCACCGCCTGCGGAACCGCTACCGGGAGCTGCTCAAGGCGGAGGTCGCCGGCACCGTCGCCCTGCCGAGCGACGTCGCCGACGAGTTGAACGCCCTGCGGGCGAGCTTGTGATCGGCCGGCCGGCCCGGTGACACTCCGGCGGTTCCCTCCGGAGAGTCTTGATGCGTTTCGCCCTCGCGGCCGTGCTGTCGCTCACGTTCCTCGCTTGCGGTTTCGCGGGGGACGACGACCCCGGGGCGGGCCATGAGCACGCCTTCCCCCCGATCGTCAACACCCAGCCGGACGGGGCGGAGCCGAACACCCCGCAGCAGGCCGCGGACGCCTTCACCGTGCCGGAGGGCTTCGAGGTCACGCTGTTCGCCGGGGAGCCGGACGTCGCCCAGCCGATCGCGATGACCTTCGACGACCGCGGCCGCCTGTGGGTCGCGGAGTGCTTCACCTACACCAGCCGCCAGTTCGACGTGGACCACGGCGACCGGGTGACGATCTTTGAAGACACGGACGGCGACGGCGCCCACGACGAACGCACCGTCTTCTGGGACCGCGGCTTCATGCTGACCGGCCTCGAATACGGCTTCGGCGGGCTGTGGGTCCTCAACGACGGCACATTGTCATTTATTCCCGACGAGAACCGCGACGACGTGCCGGACGGGGAGCCGGTCGCCCTGCTGGACGGCTTCACCCACGACGCCGGCCACAACGTGGTGAACGGCCTCGCGTGGGGCCCGGACGGCTGGCTGTACGGCCGGCACGGCATCACCGCGACCAGCGCCGTCGGGGCGCCCGGCACGCCGGAGGCGAACCGCACGCTGCTGAACTGCGGCATCTGGCGGTTCCACCCCACCCGGCACACCTTCGAGGTGGTCGCCACCGGCACGACGAACCCGTGGGGGCTGGACTGGAACGAATACGGCGACGCCTTCTTCACCAACAACGTGATCGGCCACGCCTGGCACCTGATCCCCGGCGCCCACTACAAGCGGATGTTCGGGCAGGATTTTAATCCGCACCTCTACGGCCTGATCGACCAGCACGCCGATCACTACCACTGGGACGCCGGCGGCAGTTGGACGGACAGCCGCCCCGACAGCGCCGGGGCCGGCGCCGCGGACGACCTGGGCGGCGGGCACTCCCACGCCGGGGGGATGATTTATCAGGGCGACAACTGGCCGGAGGAGTACCGCGGCGACCTCTACATGTGCAACACGCACGGCAAGCGGATCAACCGCGACCGCCCGGTCCCCCACGGCAGCGGCTATAAGATTACGCACCAGCCGGACTTCGCCTTCGCCAACAGCCCGTGGTTTAAGGGGGTGGAACTCAAAAGCGGTCCGGACGGCGGCGTCTTCCTGCTGGACTGGACCGACCTCGGCGAATGCCACGACCACGACGGCGTGCATCGCACCAGCGGTCGCATTTATAAGATCACCTACGGCACGCCGGAGCGGGCGGGGGAGGCGGTCGATCTGGCGGCGCTGTCGCCGGGCGAACTGCTGGCGACGGTGATGTCGCACCCCAACGTCTGGCACCGCCGGCACGCGGCCCGGTTGTTGATCGAACCGACCGGTACGGACGGGGCCACGCGGTTCGGCACGGCTCACGCCGAGTTATACGAGGCGGAGCGGGCGGGCCGGTCGCTGTTGCCGCCGGCCGGTCCTACGCCCCTTTGGGAATTGCGGGTCACGCGGCTGCTGGTCGCGGCCTGCGGCGTGGAGATGAACGGATTAGATATCCCGGGCGGGACCAAGGCCGGCGTGGCCCGCTCCATGCTGGTTCTCAATTCGAGCGAGGACGCCCGGCAGCGGGCCGCGCAGCCCGCACTCGCAGCGGAGATTGAGGCCGTCTTCCCCGGCCTGAAAGCCGCCATGATGGAACTAATCATCGAACGCATGGCGCCCGGGCCGGACGCGGCGGCGGAAATGCGGGCCCTGCCGGGGTGGCGTCTCTTGGTCGGTCAGGCCGCGGGCGACGATCCTCGCACACGGCTAGCCGCTTTATCGGCGGTTCGATATGAATCGGAGGACGTGCGGTTGCGGGCGGCGTCCGCCGTTGCTGCTTCCAAACGCGACGCCGACGACCACAACCTGCCCCTGATGGCGTGGTACGCCGCCGAGGCGGGCGTCGCCGCGGACCCGGCCGCCGGGGCGACGTTCGCGGCAAACTCGCAGATTCCCCTCCTCCGTGAATACGCCGCCCGGAGGATCGCCGCCGAACTGCCCAGCGAAGCTCACGCCGCCGCCCTCGGGGCGTTATTGAAGACCGCCGCCGCACCAGCCCGAAGCGTCAGCGAG
>NZ_JBINJD010000211.1:0-7332 GCF_043951915.1 Alienimonas sp. DA493
TCTCGCCCCGCCCCCGCCGCCGCTCCCTCCCCCGGACGTTCCCCCCCGCCGTGCCGATTCAAGCCGTCGCCTTCGACCTGGACGGAACGCTGATCAACAGCGAGGACGTCTTCGAGAAAGCCGGGGACGAACTGCTGGCCCGCCGCGGCCACGAGCACACCCCGGAGGTCCGCGGCCTGATGCTGGGCAAGCGGGCGGACGAAGCGTTCGCGGCCCTGATCGACCACCTGGGCCTGACGGAGTCCGCCGAGGAACTGATCGCCGAGTTGGGCGAACTGTTCCGCGGTCACGCCGAGGGGGGGCTGGAGCTGATGCCCGGCGCCCTGCCGCTGCTGGACCGCGTCGCCGCGGAGGGCCTGCCGACGGCGGTGTGCACCTCCTCGGACCGGGCCTACCTGCACGAGACGCTGGCCCGCTTCGAACTGATCGACCGATTCGACGTGCTGCTCGGGGCGGAGGACGTCGAGCGAGGCAAGCCGAACCCGGAGATCTACCTCGCCGCGGCCGACCGGCTGGGCGTGCCCGTGGGCGATCTGCTGGTGTTGGAGGACAGCGAAACCGGCTGCGCCGCCGGCGTCGCCAGCGGCGCCGTCGCGGTCGCCGTCCCGAACCGGCACACCGCCGCAATGGACTTCTCCGGGGCCGCCTTCGTCGCCGACGGTCTGACCGACGCCCGCATCGCGGAGTTGCTCGACGAGATCGCCGCCGGCCGACCGGTCTAGGCGGCCGCCGCCCGCGGCGGCGCCGACCGTTGGGGCACGGTCGCGGGGCCGAACGTTTCGTCGAAGCAGAGATCGCAGCCGAGGCGTCGCAACTCCGCCTTGCAGAACTCCGCGATCCGGCGCTGCTGGTCCGGCGTCAGCAGTTCCCCGCTGCCGCCGGAGACGCCGCGGCGGACCATCGGCGCCTCCAGGTCGGCCCACAGGCTGGCGATGTTGGGGCGGAAGCGTTCGTCGTGGGCCTTCATCCAGTCGCGCGAGGACAGCCGCAACACCTCGGCCCGCTCCTGCGCGGTCAGGTCGGCTCCGACGAACGCCGCCAGCCGGTCCACCGCGGCGCCGGGGTCGCGGGTCAGCTCCCGGAAGGTGAGGAACAGCACGTCCGGCCGGTGCCGCAGCGCCCAGAAGCCGGCGACGTGCTCCGCCCAACTGCCGAAGTGGTATTCGTTCCGCAGGAACGTGCCGAGCCACTCCTCGACCGACGGCATCGCCCGCCCGAACGCGATCCCCCGATAAAAGTGGTAGGCGCTGACGAACACGTCCCGCGGGTCGCGGGCCACGTAGACCCACTTCGCCGGCCCGGGCTCCTCCGGCACGGGCAACTGCGAGACCGGGAGGTGCGTCTTGATCACCCGGAACAGCCCGTCGCCCGGGTCCTCCCCCAGCGACGCCGTGCCGAGGGCGAAGGAGTCCGGCCAGGGACAGACGTCATGGATGTGACGGAACTCGCTGCGACCGCCGTGGGCGATCTGCTGGAGGATTTGCAGGGTGAGGTTGGTGCCGCTTTTGGGGAAGGTCACCACGAGCACGTCCCGGGCCGTCGGTTCGTACTCCCCGAAGCCCCCGCCGCCGAGCCCCTTCAGGCTGTCGGAGCAGCGCATGAACAGGCGGTGCAGGTGGGGAAACCGCCCGATCCGCTCCCAGGTGCGGATCAAGCCGCAGAGGGCCAGGCCGACGGTATTGCGGGCGACGCCCCGCACCAGCGGAGAGCGGGCCCGCAGGAAATAGGGTGGCGGAACGGGCGGCGGGGCGGCCGTTCGACGGCGGGACCCCGCGGCGACCTTGGCGGGCGGCTGAGCGGACGCCGTCGACATGGCTCGGTGGGCGATTCGGGCGGGGCGGGACAGTTGGGTAAAATACGATAAGCCGGGCCGTGAAACCCGTGCCACTTTTTTGATCGTTCCCCGGCGGGCGGGTCGGTGAGGCGGCGGCCGATCCTGCGGGTTGGAGCGGCCGCGGCGTCTGGTCTTCGCGCGCCGAGGGGTTTCCGCTAGACCCCGGCGATCGTGCCCGGTTCCCCGCCCCCGCCGTCCCCCCCGCCCGCCGCCGCGCGGCCGGTGCATCGCCCCGTGTTGGTGCGCGAGGTGTTGACCGCCCTGGCGTTGCAGCCGGGCCTGACGGTCGTCGACGGCACCGTGGGCGCCGGCGGGCACGCCGCGAAAATCGCCGCCGCCGTCGGCCGGACCGGCCGCGTGATCGGCGTCGACCGCGACGCGCTGATGCTCCGCCACGCCGCCGAGGCCCTCGCCCCCTTCCCTTGGGCGACGGTGCACCAGGCCTCTCACAGCGAACTCCGCGGCGTGCTGGACGACGCCGGCGTCGACCGGGCCGACGCCGTCCTGCTGGACCTCGGCCTCTCCAGCGACCAACTCGCCGACGAGACCCGCGGCTTCGCTTTCCAACTCGGCGACGGCCGCGGCGGCGGGCCGCTCGATCTGCGGTTCGACGTCCGCCACGGCCGCCCCGCCGCCGACCTGCTGGTCGAGGCCGACGAGGCCGAACTGACCCGCATTTTCACCGATTACGGCGAGCACCCCCGGGCCGCGGCGATCGCCGCAGAGATCGTCCGCCGCCGCGACGCCGCCCCGATCCGCTTCGCCGACGAACTGGCGGCGCTGGTGGAGTCCGTGGCTCCGGCCGGCGGCGGCTCGCATCCGGCCGTCCGCATCTTCCAGGCCCTCCGCATCGCGGTGAACGACGAACTGGGCCACGTCGAACGCACCCTCGCCGACGTGCTCCCCGCCGTACTGAAACCCGGCGGGCGGGCGGCGATCCTCACCTTCCACTCCCTCGAAGACCGCCTCGTCAAACGGGCGTTCGTCGAGGCGAACGGCTGGCGGCCGCTGGGCAAGAAGCCCGTGACGGCCACGCCCAGCGAAATCCGACTGAACCCCCGGGCCCGCTCCGCCAAGTTGCGGACGGCCGTTCGGACGACGGCCTAACGGCCGCCGGCGCCCCGAGACACCCTTTTTCGATCCGCACGGACGCGGGAGATTCGACATGGCGAACGAAACCAAAGTCGGCATCGCGGTGTTCGCGGTGCTCGTCGGCGTGTTCGGATTCGTCCTGCACCGCAAGTACGAAGACAAGCTGACCGCCCTCGCCGCCCTGCACGGGCCGGGCGACGAGGCGGCCGCCGAGGACGCCGCCGACGCCCCCCTCGCCGAAACCGGCGAGGCCGAGCTGGGCGAGGCGACCGCCGCGTCGAGCGCCGGCGATCTGGCCGACTTCGGCGACGCGTTCGGACAGGAGCCGCCCGCCGCTCCGGCTGCGGACGCGTCCCTCGCCGACGCCCCCGCCGCCGAGCCGGCCGACGTCGACCTCTGGGGCGCCGGGCCCGAAGCCAGCGTCGAAACCGCGGCGGTGGAATTCGTCGCCCTGGACGAATCCGCCGAGGCCGAGCCGACCGAGACTGCCGTCGCCGTGGATTGGTCCACCGGCAGCTTCGCCGAGCCGAGTCCTGAACCGGAAACGGCCCCCGCGAAGCCGACCGAGGTGGCCGCGGCCGACGACCCCTTCGCGGCCGAGATGGACGCCTTCGACACGGTCCCGAGCGCTGCATCGACGGCCGCCGCGACCCCCGCGGCGGACGCCGCCGAGGAGCCGGAGCCGATCGAGTTCGTCTCCGAGGCCCCCGCCGCGGAGCCGACCCCCGAACCCGACGCCGAAGCGACGATGGTCGCGGAAGCGGACGCGTTTGCGCGGGAACCGATCGAGCCGGCCCCGGCGGACGACGCCTGGCCCGCGGACATGGCCCCCGCCGACGCCGCCGCGGCCGACCCCGCTCCCGCCGCAACGCTCGCCGACGCGGAGCCGCCCGCCGCCCCGGCGGCGGACGCGGAGGCGGACCTGTGGGGCGCTGCCGAGGAGGAGCCGGCCGCCGTCGCCGCGACGCCGGCCCCCGCCGCCGCCCCGCTGTTCCCGGACGACGCCGCCCTCGCCGACGCGACCCCCGAGAAGACCCCGGCCGAGACCGCCCCCGCCCCGTCGCTCGACGCGGCCGAGGAGCCGGCCATGCTGGCGATGGACGAACCGGCCTTCTCGGAGGAAGCGACCTTCCCCGAGGAACCGGCCGCCCCGGCGGAGCCCGCCGCGATGGCGGGGGCCGTCGCCTTCGAGGCGGACGCCGCGGCGCCCGCCGACGGCGACGCTGACGCTGACGGAGAATTCTTCCTCGCCGCCGAGGAACCGGCCGCCCCGAACCCGGCGCCGGCCGCGGCCTCCGCGGACGCCTTCGCCGACGGGGCCATGTTCGAAGAGGCCGACGCGTTCGCTGCGGAGGAGACGCTGCTCGCCGAAGAAGCGCCCGCCGAGGCGGCGCTCTCCGCGGAGCCGGACCTGTTCGCCGCGACGGAGACCCCGGCCCCGGCCGCGGAAGAGGAGGCCGCCGTGCTGTGGGACTTGGACGAACCGGCCCCCGCCGCCGAGACGACCGTCGCGGAGAGCGCCCCGGCGACGACCGGCGACGATGCGTTCTTCCTCGACGCCGGCGAACCCGCTCCGACGGCCCCGGCCGCGACCGCTCCGAGCGCGACGGCCTCCGCCGCCGCCTCACAGGAACTCGCCGCCGTGGAAGAACCGTTCTTCGACGAAGGCCCGATGCTGGAGGCGACCGCCGAACCGGCCGCCGACGCCCCGATGGATCTCGCCCCCGTCGAACTGGCCGACACGCCCTCCGCGGCGGAGCCCGCCGCGGACGTGCCGGCCGCGCCGCCGATGACCGAATGGCCGGACCTCAACGCCCCGCCGGCCGCCGCGCCGGCTCCGAAGCCGCAACCGAACCCCGCCGCGAACTTGGCGGCGGACGAACCGGAGTCCGGCCTCACCCCGGTCAACTTCGCCCCGGACGCCAACCCGCGGCCCGCCGACCTGTCCGGCTCCCGTCCGGTCCGCAACGCCGAGGCCCAAACGCCGATGCCGCTGCGGTTCTCCGGTCCGAACGACCGCAAGGTGGTCGAGGTGCAGGAGGGCGAGAGCTACTGGGTTATCAGCAAGCGGGCCTACGGGGCGGCGAAGTACTTCAAGGCCCTCGCCCGGTACAACGCCCTGCGAATCCGCGACCCGCGGAACCTCAAGCCCGGCATGAAGGTGATCTGCCCGCCGCCCGCGACGCTGCTGGCCTACGACACCGACCTCGCCGACGCGGAACGGGCCGCCGAATCGCAGTCGGCGAACATCGGCTGGACCGGCATCGCCTACGACGAGCAGGGCCGCCCGGTGTACCGCGTCGCCCCCGGCGACACGCTGGGCGACATCGCCCACAAGCACCTCGGCCGGGCCAGCCGGGCGGAGCAGATCTTCGCCCTGAACCGGGACAAGATCCGCGACCCGCGGCGGCTCAAACCTGGGGTGGTGCTGAACCTGCCCGTGGACGCCGCCGGGGTGCGGCGGCGGGCGGAGAGCGCCACACGATGACCGTGCGGTTCGCGGCGGCGGCGGCGTTGATCTTCGCCGTCGCCCAGGTGGACGTCGCCCTGCGGCGCCGTACGAACGCCCTGCACGCCCGGTTGGCGACGCAGGCCGCGGCGGCCGACGACCTCCGAGAACGCCGGGCCCGCCTGCGGCTGGACACCGGCCTCGCCGCCGAGGCCGTCGCCGACGCCCCCGTCGGTCGCGGCCTGCTGGAACGGGCCGCCGCCGCCCCGCCGGACGCGGCCGCCCCCGTCGAACCCCCGCTGCTCTGGTGGCGCTAAGGCCCGCGAACGAATCCTCCCATGCCCGCGTCGCCCCGACTGCGTGAGACGGCGGCGTTCGTCGGCCTCGCCGCGTTCGCCGCGGCGATCGGGGTGCGGCTGGCCGTGCTGGCGATCGGCGGCGGCGAAGCGCTGGCGGAAACGGCAGTTCGGCAGCGACAGGTCGAAACGACGCTCCCCGCTCGCCCCGGCGACCTGCTCGACCGCCACGGCCGCCTGCTCGCCACGACGGTGACGGCCGACAGCCTGTTCCTCGTCCCGCGGAAGATCCCGCCGGAGAAGGTCCCGGCCTGTTGCGCCGCTCTCGGGGAGGCGGTCGACGTCGACGCCGCGAAACTGGAGACGCAGATTCGCGAACGGCCGGACGGTTGGTTCCTCTGGGTTCGGCGGCGTCTGGACGAGGACGCCGCCGAACGGGTGCGGGACCTCGCCCTGCCGGACGAATGGTGGGGATTTCGCCCCGAGTACCGCCGGCGGACGCCGCTGGGGCGGATCGGCGGCTCGGTCGTGGGTCTGCGGAACCTCGACGGCCGAGGCGTCAGCGGGATGGAGCGGGTCCTCGACGCTCGCCTCCGCGGCGAGCCCGGGCTGCGAACCACCGTCCGCGACGCCCGCGGCGGAGCCCGGGCCGTGCTGGAAAGCCGCTCCCGTCCGCCGGTCCCCGGGGAGGACGTGGCCCTGACGATCGACGCGGCGATCCAGCGCTTCGCCGAGGCGGAGCTGGACCGCGTGCAGGAGCGGTACGACCCGGTCTGGTCCTGCCTGCTGGTCACGGACCCGCACACCGGCGAGGCCCTCGCCGCCGCCAGCCGGCCGGCGTTCGACCCGGAGAACCTGGCCGGATTGCCCCCCGCCGCCTGGACGCACCACGCCTTCGGCACGCCGTTCGAGCCCGGTTCGACCGTCAAACCGCTGTTCGTCGGCGCCGCCCTGGCGGAGGGCTTCACCGCCGTGGACGAACCGATCGACTGCGAGAACGGCCGCTGGCGGGTCCCCGGCACCGGCCGCCTGCTGCGGGACGTGTCCCGCCGGGGAGAGCTCACGCCGGGCGAGATCCTGATTCACTCCAGCAACATCGGCGTCGCCAAGCTGGCCGGGCGAATGGGCAACCCGACGCTCTGCCGGATCGCCGCCACCTACGGCTTCGGCCGCCCCGTCGGGGAGGAACTGCCGGGCGCCGCGGCCGGCACGCTGCGACCGTTGGAGCAGTGGGACGACTACAGCACGCAGTCGATCCCGATCGGCCACGAATTGACCGTGACAGCGGCCCATCTCGCCGCGGCCCACGGGGCGCTGGCGAACGGCGGCACGCTGCTGCCGATCACCCTGGTGCGGGGCGGCCGGCCGCCGGTGGCGTCGCGGGTGTTGCCGCGGGAGTGGGCCGACTGGCTGGTCGCCGGGCCGCTGGCGGCGGTGGTCGAGGAGGGCACCGCCCGCCGGGCCCGGGACGACGACTACCGGCTGTTCGGCAAGACCGGCACCGCCCAACTGTGGGACGCCGAGGCCGGCCGCTACGCCGAGGACCGCACCACCGCCTCCGCCGTGATCGGCGGCCCGGTGCGGGCGCCGCGGCTGCTGGCCGTCTGCGTGGTGCACGACCCGCAGGGGGAGAGCCGCGGGGGCGGCGCCGTCGCCGCCCC
>NZ_JBINJD010000212.1:0-7250 GCF_043951915.1 Alienimonas sp. DA493
ACGCTCCGATTGCGGGAACGCTGCTCCGGGCGGACGCCTCCCGGCCGGAGCTTGCGCTCCGGGCTCACGAACTGGTTCGCCTACTCAAACAACCCCAGCCCGAAGTCGTCGTCGCCCTCTGCGCCGCCGTGGGTGAGGGTTTCCAGTTCCGTCTCCGTCGTCTGCGGGTCCACGGCCCGGCAGGCGAGGGTCAGTTGCCGGGCGACGTCCTTCAGCTCGGCCCGCCAGGCGCTCGGGTCGAGGCCGTCCGGGGTGAGGCGGGCGAACTCGCCGCAGAGCAGCACGAGCCGCAGGCAGTGGCGGAACACGCAGCCCTCCTGCTTTTGCAGGCCGCGGGCGGTGACGTAGTCGTCGAAGTTCGCCCCGTGGTTCAGCAGATCGCCGGCGCACCAGACGGCCCGAATCCGCTGGTCGTCCACGTGCGGGAACTCGTGCCGGAACAGCAGATCGACCTTCTCCGCCAACGCCGGGGCCCACTTCCGCTCCCAGTCGTTGGCAAGGCGATTGTCGTCCTCCTCGAGCGGCGGCGGGTACAGCTCGTCGGGGGAGAGCACGCCGCGGTCGATCAGTTCCTGATCGACGTACTCCGTGGCGAGCGGGCCGGGGGGCATGAACTCCGGCTGCGGGACCCGCACGCTGCGGGCCGTGCTGGCGGGGAACTCCAGCGTTGATTCGAAGATCTGGAGCCACTCCTCCCGCTCCGCTTTGCCGAGGATCGTCAGCAGCCACGACCCGAACACCGGGTTCACGGTGCGGAAGGCGGTGAGTTGCTCCGCCCGCTCCGTCGGCACGGCCCGGGCGGGGGAGTACTTCGCCGGTTCGTCGTCCGGCTCCGGTTCGCCGGCCTCCTTGCGGCGGGCTTTAGCGAGCGGCGTGTCTTTCTTCGCCGGTTCGTCCGCCTCCTCGCGGGCCTCCTCCAGCGCCTCGCTGAGCAACCCGCCCAGCATGCCGCCGGCGGGCTCCGGTTCGGGCTCCGGCTCCGGTTCGACCTCCTCCTCAACCTTGGCGGGCTTGGGCGTCTCGCGGGCCGGGGGCTCCGGTTCGAGGTCCACGAACCCGCCGTGATGCAGGGTGAGGAGCATCCGGTCCAGCTCCTTGAGCTGCCCCTCGACCCGGCCCTCGTCCATCAGCCGTTTGCGGACGAAGGCCCGCACGGCCTCCACGTCCGGGTTCTTGTTCAGCAGGTAGGCCAGCAGCCGCCAGGGCAGCCGACCCTTGCTGGCCAGCTTGCCGGGCGGGGCGGCGATCAGTTTTTGGAACTGCTCGTCGTTCCAATACTGCGTCTTCGGGTTACGGCTGGGGCGCTTCTTTTTGAGCCGCTTGGCCGCCTTGAGGACGTTCGGATCCTTGGATCGCTCCAGCGCGGCGAGGTCGTGCTTGGCGTCCCACCGGGCGATCTTCACGTCGTCCTCGTGGGCCAAGGCGTAGACGTGGCCCTGATCGTCGTACTGCGGCCGTCCGGCCCGGCCGAACATCTGGTGGGCGCCGCTGGCGTCCGCGACCTTCTTCTTCCCCGGCGGGCCTTTTAGCAGCGTCGTGAGCACCACGCTGCGGGCCGGCAGGTTCATCCCCGCAGCGAGCGTCTCCGTGCAGACGACGACGGACAGCAATCGCCGCTGGAACAGTTCCTCCACGGCCCGCTTGTACTTCGGCAGGACCCCGGCGTGGTGCACGCCGACGCCGCGGAGCAGGATCGGCTTGAGCTTCGGCCCGGCCCCGGTGGTGAAGTCGTACTCCTCCAGCGCCTCGGCGAGTTCCTTGCGCAGCTCCGACGAAATGAGGTGCCGACCCTTCAGCGTCTCGGCGACGCTCCAGCACTCGTCCCGGTTGAAGCAGAAGATCAGCGCCGGCGTGCGGCGGTGCGGGTTGTCGGAGCCGGGGTCGTCGTTGTCGGCCATCGACTCGGCGAGGTCCGGCAGCAGTTCGTCGTCTGTCCAGTGGAACTGCAACGGCACCTTCCGCTCCGTGCCCTGCACCAGGCGGATCGAGCGGCCGTGCGACTTCGAGAGCCACTCCACGAAGTCCGCCGCGTTGCCCACCGTGGCGGAAAGCAGCATGAGCCGCACGTGCTTCGGCAACAGGGCAAGGGCCAGCTCCCAGACGATGCCCCGCTCCGGATCGGCGAAGGAGTGGAACTCGTCCATCACCACCGCGGAGACGTTCTCCCAGTCAAACTTCTCCCCATCGAGCAGGCGGTTGACGAGGATCTCCGCGACGACGACCAGCACGGTCGCGTCCGGGTTCACGCTGCGGTTGCCGGTGACGAGGCCGACCGAGTCCCTCGGAAAGCCCCAGCGCTCGGCGGCGTCCTGCACCTCCTGAAATTTCTGCTCAGTGAGGGCGATCAGGGGGGTGGTGTAGTAGGCCGTCTTGCCGGTGTGCAGGGCCTCGTAGAGGGCCGCCTCGGCGACGAGCGTTTTGCCGGTGCCGGTCGGGGCGCAAACGAGCACGCCGGGGTCGTGCTCGAAGTAGGCGAGCAGGGCTTCCTCCTGCACCGGGTACGGCTCGAACGGCAGGCCGTCGAGGTACTGGAGGCAGAGGTCTTCGCGGGACGGCGCGTCGTCGGCAGGCATGTCGCCAGCATCGGGGCGGAGCGGAGCGGGGGCAACGCGGGAGCCTCGCCGTTCCCCCCTCTCCCCCTTTTGGGGAGAGGGGAGACAGTGCGGCGCCCGTCCGTAAGCTGCCGGCATGACTGACGACGCCTTCGCCGCCCTCCGCACCCAGATGCCGGTGACGGAACGCTACGCCTACTTCGATCACGCCGCCGTCGGCCCGCTGCCGGCCCCGGCGGCGGCGGCGATGGCGGAGTACGCCGCGGACTTCCGAGACCACGGCGACGTCCATTGGCCGAAGTGGCGGGCGCAGACAGAACGCTGCCGCGACCGCTTCGCCGAACTGCTGAACGCCGCCGAGGGAGAGATCGCCGTCGTCCGCAACACGACCGAGGGCATCGGGCTGGTCGCGGAGGGAATCGACTGGCGGGAGGGCGACAACGTGGTGGTCCCGGCCAGCGAGTTTCCCTCCAACCTGCTGCCGTGGCGGAACCTGCAAAGCCGCGGCGTCCAGGTGCGGGAGGTGGAAGCCTTGGACGAACGGCTCGACCCGGCGAAGGTCCGCGACGCCTGCGACGGCCGCACCCGGGTCGTCGCGGCCAGTTGGGTCGGCTACGCCACTGGCTGGCGGAACGACCCGGCGGACCTCTGCCAGATCGCCCACGATGCCGGGGCGTTCTTCCTGCTGGACGCCATCCAAGGGCTCGGCGTGCTGCCGTTGGACGTGCGGGAGGTGCCGATCGACTTCCTCTGTGCCGACGGCCACAAGTGGCTGCTCGGCCCGGAGGGCGCTGGCGTGCTGTACGTGAGGGAAGACCGCCGGAACGACCTGCGGCCGCTCTTGGTCGGCTGGAACAGCGTGTCGACCGCGGGGGCGTTCGGCTCGAAGGACCTGACGCTGAAAGACGCCGCCGAGCGGTACGAGGGCGGCACCTACGCCGCGGCCTGCGTCGCCGGGCTCGCGGCGAGTCTCGACCTGCTCGCCCCGATCCCGCCGGCCCGGCGGGGCGAACGGTTGCTCGCCCTCACCGACCGCCTCGTCGACGGCCTGACCGAGGCCGCGTGCACGGTCGCCAGCAATCACCGGTACGACCGCCGCAGCGGCATCGTCGCCTTCACCCCCCCCGACGGCGACAGCGCCGGCTGCGAGAAGCGGCTGCTGGCCGAGGGGATCGTCGTCCGCGTGCGGCACGACCGCGTCCGGGCCGCCCCGCACCTGTATACCAGCGAGGCGGAGGTGGACCGGTTGATCGCGGCGGTGTCGTAGGGGCCGCTGTGCGGACCGTTTCGAGCGGCCGGCGATCGATCAAGACGGTCCGCGGAGCGGACCCTACGGTCAGTCCTCCGCCCGGCTGCCGTCGCCGCACATTTTGACGACCTTCGGGTCGAACCGGGCGACGACGTCCACCAGGTCCGTCTGGGCGGCCATCACCTGGCGGATGTTCTTGTAGACGCCGGGGACCTCGTCGCTGCCGGCGGAGATCACCCGCACGCCGCGCTGGGCCAAGGTCTTCTTCACCGTGCCGAAGGCGTATTTCGCCTTCGCCTTGGTGCGGCTCATCCGCCGGCCGGCGCCGTGGGAGGCGCTGTCCAGGCTCTCCGCGTTCCCCTTGCCGCGGACGACGAACGCCGGGTCCGCCATGCTGCCGGGGATCACCCCCAGCACGCCGGCGCCCGCGGGGGTCGCGCCCTTGCGGTGCACGTAGATCTCGCGCCCGTCGTGCGTCTCCTTCCAGGCGAAATTGTGGTGGTTCTCCACCCCGGCGATCGCCTTCGCCCCGATCAGGTCCATGACGTTCTTGTGCAGGACCGCGTGGTTCGCGGCGGCGTAGTCGCCCATCAGGTTCATCGCGGCCCAGTATTCCTGGCCCTCCTCGGAGTCCATGTCGAGCCAGGCCAGCCGGCCGAACCGCTCCTGCTGGCGCTTGGGGAGCTTGTTGCGGGCGATGGCGGAGTAGGTCGAACAGACCGCCGCCCCGGCCCCGCGGGAGCCGGAGTGCGAAAGCAGCGCGAGGTACTCGCCCTTGTCGAGGCCGAGTTCCTCGTCCCGCTCCGTGAGGGTCAGCAGGCCGAACTCCGCGAAGTGGTTGCCGGAGCCGCTGCTGCCGAGCTGGGCCCACGCCTTGTCCTTCTTCTCCCGGGTGATGCGGGTGACGTTCCAGTCCTGATCCATCACCGGGTGATGCTGCCGACCGCTGCGGGCGTAGGCGGCGCCGACGCCGAACCGCGTGCCCTTGTTGAGAGCATCTTCGAGCCGATCCGGAACCGCTTCGAGGTAACCGGCCGGCACGTCGAGGACGGACAGCTTCATCCGGCAGGCGATGTCCACGCCGACGGCGTAGGGCACCACGGCGTTCTCCAGCCCCAGCACCCCGCCGATCGGCAGGCCGTAGCCGACGTGGGCGTCCGGCATCAGCGCGGCGCCGCGGGCGCTGGGCAGGCCGCACGCCTCGCGCATCTGCTTGTGGGCCTCGGCGTCGATGTCGTCGCCCCAGGTGCGGTAGCCGATTGGCTCCGGCGCCGGGGCGAGGTCCTCGGCCTCCGCCGTCAGCACCCCCTTGGCCAGCAGGCCGAAGTGCGGGTCGTCGGCGTGCGCGGCCGGGTTCTCCAGCAGGGCCGGCAGGTACTTCTTCAGCTTGTAGCCGCGGAGCGCCTTCGCGTCCGCTGCGGAGCGGATGCCGGCGAGGGCCTCGGCGATCAAAAAGTCCGGGACGCCGAGCTTGCGGAGCTGGGAGTTATTCATGGCACGGCAGACCCGGCGGGGCGACGTGGGTTCGGACAATGTTGATGTCACGCGGAGGCCCCGCGGGGCCTCCGCGTTACGAGTCCTCTTCCTTCACCGAATGCCGCCACGCCCACACGACGCCGGTCGCGGCGAGGTACAGCAAAAACTGCGTGAGGAACACCGGCCAGCCCAGCGGACCGAGACGGAAGCCGGCGTTCGGGGCGTACAGCGAGGTAACCAGCGGGAAGCCGAGGTTGAACACCGGCTCGTCCCCCGTCAGTCCCGGCGCCTCGAAGGCCGGCGGGCCCTCGCGGGGGAAGAAGTCGAAGAACAGCGCGACCCCCATCAGCAGCGGGGTCGCCATCAACCACAGCGTCCAGGTGTGGGGATGAAAGCGGAACAGCGGCTTCGCCTTGGGCGGGCGAACGGGGGCCGGCGGGGGAGTTGCGGTCGTCATCGGGTCAGCCCTCGCGCGGGGGGATCAGGTCGGCCCGCTTCATCAGGGCGAGCTGGGCGGAGGCGATCGGCTTGCCGTCCGCCTCGCCGGCTTCCAGGTCGCCGGCGGTCAGCCAGCGGACGGCGCCGTTCCCCTGTTCTTCGAGAACCCGCAGCTTCGCCCGGCCGTGGCGGAACAGTTCGCAGAGGTAGAACTGCACGATCGTCACGTCCCCTTGCGTCGGCCCCTCGCACTGGTCGGCGTACTGCACGTGGGCCCGCGGGGCGTGGCTGAGCAGGTAGTCCTTGCCGCCGTCCAGCCCCGCGGCCCACCCGACCTCCCGCACCAAGGCATCGCGGTAGCTTTCGCCCTCCAGCTTCTCGGCCTGCGGGAGCCGCAGCACGCCCTGGGCGGGATTCCAGACGGACAGCCACTCGCTGCGGGGGGCGGGGTCGTCCACCTCCCGGTCGCTCGGCTCCTGGGCGTCGCGGCGGACTAGGGCGATCGCTCCGACGTAGTGCGGCATGCGGGGGCGGGCGGACGGGCGGGGGACGGGAGGCGGGGCCGCATCATACCCGCCGCCCGCAAACCTTCCCCCGGACCCGCGGCCCGCGGGAGTTCGTTCTTAACGCGGAGGCCTGGCCAGGCCTCTGCGTGACGGGGAGCGGTTCGAGCCGAAGAGAAGCGACGAGACCCTCTCGCCCCCCGCTGACGGACCGGCTCCCATGACGACGCTCGCCACCGCCGCCGCCCCGACCGACGCCCTCGCGGACGCAGCGACGACCCTGCGGGCGGAGAACGACGCCCTCAAGGCCCGCCTGCGGGACGCGGAGCGGCTGGCGGCCGTCGGGCAGCTGTCCGCCTCCGTCACGCACGAGTTCAACAACGTCCTCACCACGACGCTGAACTACGCCAAGATCGGGCTGAAACGCTCCGACGACCCGCACGTCGTCAAAGCCTTCACCCGCATCCTCGAAGCCGGAGAGCGGGCCGCGAAGATCAGCGAATCGCTGCTGTCGTTCGCCCGCGGCGGCGAGGAGCGGCGGGACACGGTGCGGCTGGCCGACCTGTTGGAGGACGTGCTCGTCCTGACCGGCAAGGACCTGCAATCGCACCGCGTCCGCACGCAGACCGACGCCGCCGGCGATCCGCGGGCCAGCGTCTGCGTGCCGCAGATTCAACAGGTGTTGGTCAACCTGATCCTCAACGGCCGCCAGGCGATGCCGGAGGGCGGGCTGATGACCTTCACGCTGACGGACAACGTCGCCGACGGCACCGCGGAGATCAGCGTCCGCGACACCGGCGCCGGCATCCCGCGGGAGGCGTTGCCGAAGATCTTCGAGCCGTTCTACAGCACGAAGCGGTTGGGCAACGGCTCCGGCGGCGGCGGCGGGCTGGGGTTGCCGCTCTGCCGGGACGTGCTCGAGGCCCACGGCGGCCGCATCCGCGTCGAAAGCGCCGTCGGCCGCGGGACCTGCTTCACGCTGAAGTTCCCGCGGGTGGGGTAGGGTCCGCTGTGCGGACCGTTGCGAATGCC
>NZ_JBINJD010000213.1:0-7224 GCF_043951915.1 Alienimonas sp. DA493
GCGCCGGCTGCGCCGACGGCCGGAGCTTGCGCTCCGGGCTCACGAACGGGGCGTCGCGGCCGCGTAGCGTTCCGCCAAATCGCGGGCGGCGGCGGGCCACTCCGGGTATTGAAATTCGAACCCGGCCGCCGCCAGTTTGCCGGGAATCACGCGGCGGCTTTTCAGGACTAATTCGCTCTCGGACCGCATGAAAAACGTCCCGAGTTCGAGCATCGCCGCGGTCGCCGGGAGGCCGAACCGCACGCCGCAGGCGTCCCGCAGGGCGGCCATGAACGCCCCGTTCGGCAGCGGATTGGGAGCGGCAAGGTTCACCGGCCCGGCGAACGCGTCGTCCGCAATTAATTGGTCGACGGCAGCGCAGAAGTCCGCGTCGTGAATCCAACTCACGTACTGCTCCCCGCTGCCCTGCCGCCCGCCGAGCCGGGCCTTCACGAGGTTGTAGAACACCCCGAACGCCCCGCCGCGGTCGGGGCTCATCACGATCGCGGTCCGCATCAGGACCAGACGGGTGCGGTTCAGCTTCGGCTCGAAACTCTTTGCGGTCTCCTCCCACCGCTTCGCCACGTCGAAGCTGAAGGCCCAGGTGTCCGGCGGGTTCGGCCGGTTGCCGATGGGGTCGGCCTCTGTGTGGCCGGGGGGTTCGAGGGTGTGCGGGTAGATCGTGGCGGTCGAACTTTGCAGCCAGACCCGCGGCGGGTTCGGACAGGCGGCGAGCGCCTCGCCGACGGCCCGGGTCGAATCGAGTCGACTGTCGAGAATCGCCCGCCGGTTGGCCGGCGTATAGCGGCAGTTCACGCTGCGGCCGGCGAGGTTGACGATCGCGTCAGCGCCGTCCAGTTCCTTCGCCCAGGCGCCGACGGTCCTCCCGTCCCACTCCACGACGCGGCCCGGCCGGCCGTCCGCCGCCCCGGCCGATCGGCTGAGGACGACGACCTCGTGCCCCGCCCCGACGAAATGCCGGGCGAGGACCGAACCGATCTGACCGCGGCCGCCGGGGAGGAGGATCTTCATGTCCGGCCAACCGCGTCGGCCCGGGGGACGTAACCCCCGGGTCGCGGCGGGCGGCTCACCAGCGCCAGAAATAATGCCACTGATAGGAGACCTCGACGGTCTCGCCCGGCGGCACGGTGAGTTCCCAAACGACCTCCGTGGTCGGGTTCAGCGAGACCCACCAGTTCGGCACGCCGTAGCGGGACAGGTTCACGGCCCCGTCCGGAAGGTCGGCCATATCCGCCGGGCCGAGTTCCCGGCGTTCGGCCTGCTGGTCCTCCGCGGGGTGCGTCGCGGAGTCGACCTCGCCGGGGACGAGCTTCGTCAGGCGGATCGTCGTGGCCTCCGGGCGGCGGTTGGTGATCTCGATCGTCCCCCGCAGGGCGATCCGCTCGAAACGGTCCATCCCCCGCAGGTTCGGTTCCGGTTTCCGGCCGGTGATCGATTCCTCCAGATCGACGCTCACCTCGACGGCGCTGCCCAGATTCACCTCGGCCGTGCCGCCGGGGGCGGCGTAGGTCATTAAGCTTTGGGCGAGAATCTGCCCGTCGCGGTAGAGCAGGGCCGGGGCGGTGGTGAAGGGGGCGTCGGTGACGTTCGTCAGCACGACCGAGTGCCGCACCGTGCTGGCCGCGACCAGCGAACCGACCCGGCGGCGTTCGTTGTCGTCGCTCAATAATTCCCGCGGCGGGACCAACGGGAGCAGGGCCTCGTAGCGGTCTTCATAGGGAACGTCGAACTCCTTGACCTTCACCGTCATCCGCTCCCCTTTGGCGAGCGTGACGTGCTCCAGCGTATAAACGAACAGATCCTCGGCCCGGGTTCCGCCGGTCACTTCCGGGTCCGGGGCCTCCGCCGATTGGGCGCCGCTTCGGCCGAGGGAGCGCACCTGCGTTTGGATGCTGTTGGACAGCATCAGGCCGTCGCCGTCGAAGTCGGAGAATTCGTTCAGACGCCTCGCCTGATTCACCTGATCGTAGGCCACCTGCAAACTGATCGGGTCGGTCTGCCCGGCGAAGGCGAAGGTGGGCACGCCCACGACCAGTCGCACGGTCGCGTCGTCCAGATCAATCAGATCGTTCACCAACGCCGCCTGCAACACGACCTTCGCCCGGCCGTCCTTGCCGAGGGACACTTTATATTGCGGCACCCATTTGAATCCCTTTTGCACGTAGGACAGGCCCACGGTCGCCTCGGCGTTCGGCTCGGCGCCAATCACGCGGAGCTTCAAGCCGGTTTTGACGACCTGTTCCTCGATCGTCTTCGGGACTGGGCCGACGAGGGTAAACTCGTTGATCGAAGCGATCGGCACCACGCGAACGCCCTGCTCCGTCTGCAATAAAATCGTCGGCCCCCGCACCGGCAGCGTCGGCTGGCCGCCGCCGGCGGCGGGGTTGCGGTCGTTGCGGTCCTGCTCCTCGGCGGAGCGCGTCGGCCGGCCGAGGATCGTGGCGGGGTAGGAGATGTCCTCCTCGCCCCGCGACTCGTGCACGACGATCCGCGTGCCCGCCGCCGCGGTGAGAATCTCCTCCGCCGACAGCGGCGTGCGGGTCAGCGTGACGGCCTGATACCCGGCGGTGGCGCTTTTTAATTCCACGCCCTCCCCCGCGGCGTAGGGCCAGAAGGTGCCGAACACTGGCTCCGGCAGCCCGTCCACCCGGGCGACGCCGCCCTGCAAGGGAGCCGTGCCCTCCCGACGGACGAGGGCGTGGCCGTCTTTGAAGGCGGTCAGTTCGACCACCGGCAGCCGCTCCAGATCGGCCCGGGCCGGCGGCGGGAGCACGGATGCGGCGAGCAGCAACGCGAGCGGGGCGAGTTTCACGACGGCGCCTTTCGTGGGGGGCTCGTGGGAACCGGAGACGACCGCGGACGCCGCGGGCGCCGCGAAAGTTCCCGCAGCCTGTCGAGCGCCGCCTATTCCGTCGACTTCGCCCCCCGCGGGAACGCTCCGAGGTCCGGCCGCCCGGCGTCGTCTCGCAGCGTCGTGCCGACGGGCACCGCGAACCGCACCGGCGGCGGGGCGACGTCCGCCGGGCCGGCGTCGACCAGCGGAGAGCCCTCCGCCGGGGCGAAGTGGTCCGCGACGAAGCCCGGATCGCGGCCGCTGAGCACGTGTTCCCCGCCCGTCACCCGCTCCGCGGCTCCCGGTTGCCAGCGGCGGGCGAACCAGTTCACGCCCAGTTCGACCCGCCCCGGCCCCGTCGACACCACCGGCCGCCCGCCCTCCGGCGCGACGAAGACGTTCCCCCGCACCGTCGCGACGCCCTTCGGCGAGGAAAGGGACAGCAGCGTCGTGATCCCGGGGCGACGGGTCACGACGGTATTATATTCGAACCGCAGCCCGCCCGGCCGATAGTTTTCGTAGTGGTCGGAGTCGCCGCCGTGGTGCACGATCTGATTGTTCCCGGCGTTCTCCGGTTCAATCAGTAAATTGCCGACGACCGTCGTCGTGGCGTAGGAGGGATGAGCCGAGAGTTCCCCGTGTCCCGCGTCGACGAGGTCCAATTGGCGATTGCCGCCCTCGATCCGGTTCGCCCGGACCACAAGGCCGGCGGAGCGATCCTTCAAGTTATTGCCCAGCGCCCCCTCCCGCAGCGGGCCGAAGGCGTTCCCCTCGTAGGTCATGCCGAGGGCGGAGGTGTAGGCGTTGTGTTCGTAGGCGCTGCCGGGGTTGCCGTTGCCGTCCAGTTCGCAGCCCTCCACCCGCACGTCGCGGCTTGCGGGGGCGACGAACAGCCCGTTGCCGCTGTCCCGCAGGGCGCAGTCGCGGAGCGTGATCTGCTCCCCCTTCTCAATGAACACGGCGGCGGCGTTCTCCGCGTAGGCGGTCCGGCCGTCGCGGCCTTCGAAATAAAACGGCTCTCGACCGCCCCGGATCTCCAATCCCTCCAGACGAACATAAGCCGGAGTGACATCCGCCGGCCGGTTCGCCCCGCCGATTTTGACGACGCCCCGGGCCTCGTTCCAATAATTGAGTTGCGAGCGGGTGACGGCGTCGCGGCCGTCGATCACCGGGCGGTTGCCGTCCGCGTCCCGCACGCCGCGGATGACGATCGGGTTCTCCTTCGTGCCCCTGACGCACAGCACGAACTTCCCTCGGTAGGGCTCCGGCCGGGCGTGGATCGTGACGGCGTCGCCGGCTTGAAGACTCTCCCAGGGAACCTGATCCAGTTCCGCGAGCGTCCGGCCGGGGCCGACCTCGTAGGTCGTGCCGGCCGAGACGAGGGCGGCGAACAACAGCGAAGCGGCGGCGATCATGACGGCGGGGCGCGGGGGGCGAGCGGACGGCCGCCCCAGCCTACAGCGACCAGAACCGCACCCGCACGGGTCGCCGGCACTCCGGGCAGCCGGACTTGCGGCAGTCCAGCCACGCGATCGGCACCTGCGACCACGCGAACAACGCCCCCAGCATCAGCGTCGGCCCCGCGACCTTCAGCGGGAACCAACCGAGCAGCCACGCCGCCGCGGTCAGGGCCGCCGAAACGGCCGCGATTACGCCCCCGACGATCAGAAACGTGCCCGGCGCCTCCTGGCCGCCGGGGGCGCAGTCCACTTCCCAATTCGCCGCGAATCGCTCGCCGCAGTGGGGACAGATCATCGAGGACTCCGCGACTTCAACGCCGCCGGCGGGCGGCGGCGCTCAGTGGATGCCCAGGCGCTCCAGCGCCCGCAGTTCTGTCTCCCATTCGGCCCGCTGCTCCGCGGTGACGTCCGGGTCCGGCAGCAGGCTGCGGCGGGTGCAGTTCACGAGCGCCTGCAATTCCTGATAACGGCGGGTCTGCTGGATCGCCGGCGGCAGACGGTCGCGGACGGCGGCGAAGACGTCCTCCTCAGACAACGTCTCCCCGGCCGCCCTTCCCTCGGACGACAGGGCCCGGCGGGCCTTCAGGTCGCTCCGCAAACTGGCGTACGCCGCGGCGCTGGTGGTGGGCGACAGCTCGGCGTCGAGGCGGGTGATCAATTCGGCGCTTGGCTCGTTCCCGACCGCCGGATTGACGACCCAGCGGATAAACGCCCGGCGGTCTTCGCCGGTCGGATCGAGAACGGGGATGATCAGGTCGCCGACGCGGCCGGGGCGGCGGACATCGGGGCTTAATAGATGAATGCGGGCCGTCATCAATAACCAGAGGATGCGGCCGCGGAGCTTGGGGTCGCTCATCATCGCTTGCACCTTGCCGGTCAGGCGGCGCTCGGTCTCGTGCGTGCCGCTGCCGACCCCGCCGAACTGGGTATCGGCCTCGTCCACGAAGATCACCGCTTTTTGAAGCGCCTCCAGCACGCGGCGGAGCTTTTCGAATACGACGTCCGTCTGACCGAACCACTGGCTGCGGATGTTTTTGAGCACCAAGACCGGCAAATCCAACTCCGCGGCGACGGCCTCCATCAAAAACGTCTTGCCGCTGCCGATCGCCCCGGCGACCGCGGCTCCCGGCAGGGCCGCTTCGCCGCTGGCCTGGAAGCGGGGGATGAGTTCTTCCCGCAGGAACGCTTTCAGGTCCTCGAAACCGACGACGTCCTCCAGCGAGTGCTCCGGCTTTTTGAATTCGATCACGTCCTCGCCGAGCTGCGCCCGGATGAACTCCTCCACCTTGCCGATCACCCCCGCCGGCGTGAGCGGCTCTCCGCTGTGAGCGGCGCCGGCCAATAATTGGCGGAGGGCGTGCAGGTTCAGACCGGCGGCGAACTGCGCGAGGCTTTCCGGCCCCGCCTCCTCCCCCGCCCACAGGCGGACCGGCCGGTTCGCGTCCTTCAAAAAGTCCTCGATATAATCCAGCCGCAACCGCACGTCCGGGGCGGGAACCTCCACGCCAAGCACCTGCGGCAACCGGCCGACCCGCGGATGCACCGCGGAGCGGCTGTCGGCGATCAACACGACGCTGTCGCCGCCCTCGATAAAGTCCGGATCGCAGAACCAGTCCTCCACGATCGTCACCCGCCGCAATTGATCGGCCGGCAAGCCGCTTACCCCGCCCTGCCCGGCCGGCAGCAGCACGTCGGCGGCCTCGATGAGGATCAGCAGCGAGCCGTTCAACGCCTCCCGGCTGCAGATCGTCAGTTGGCGGAGGAACTCCAACGCCTGCGTCGGCCGGCCGATCGCCTCGTGCATGAGTTGGTCGAACTCGCGGCCGAGCTTGGTCCCTTCGGTCTCGCCCCGCTGGCCGAGGCCGCGGAGCAGCAGCGTGTCGGCGTCCGCCCCGGTCTTCCAGCGAACCCAGGCGTCCTTCAGCGCCGCCCGGTCCGCCTCGCCGACCCGCACCGGCCCGTTTAATTCATAGACGACGCGAATCAGCCCGGCGGTCTCCGTGCGTTCCAGCAGGAAGGGGACCAGCGGCACGAACACGGTATCGCCCTGCCCGCCGATCTGCCGGGCCGGCCGAGCGGCGGGAAACAGGTCGTGGACGTTGCCCGACAGCACGACCGCCCGGGTCTGCCCGCTGTTGAGCAGCCGGGCGAGGTCGGAGAAGAACGCGGGAACGGCGGACATCGGCGCACTTCCGGAGGGGGCGGGCAGCTTGGAAGCTGATTCCACACTAACCCGAAGCGTCAGCGAGGACCTCCGCGCCGCGAAGGGACGTTTTGCGGGGCCGCGTCTGAAACTCTCGCTGACGCTTCGGATGCGTCCACCCCGGATCTCTGAAGCAGCCTCCGACGGGATGAACGAGCGAAGGGCCGCCCCCGCGGGAGCGACCCTTCGTGATCAATGATCAATCCGGCTGGTGACAGCCGCCGCGCCCCGGCTCACCGCCGCCGGAGGAGGCGGAGGGCGGCTTGGACGTCGGGCTGCTCGTGCAGGGGGAGGCTGGTTTGCGGGACGCGGGGGCCGTCGGCGGAGCGGGCCGCGCGGCTCGGGCGGTAGGCGCTGGTGCGGTCGCCGCGGAGCCCGGCGGTCGGGTCGGCGGCGGCGAACAGGTCGTCCGGCGTGCCCGTCGGCCCCGCGGCCGCGTCCGGCCGGGCACCGGCGCCGGCGTCGAACTCCCCGGGGGCGTCGGCGTGCTCGGGGGTCGGCACGTCCGGGGAAAGGCCCAGGCCCGCGTAGTTGCGGCCGCGGGGGGAGTAGAACCGGGCCGTCGTCAGCTTCAGGCCGCTGCCGCGGCCGCCCCGCTCCAGCGCCGCCCAGGCGCCCCGGCCGGCCGACCGGGGGGCGTCGCCCAGATCGACGATGCTCTGCACGCTCCATTTGCCGTAGGTCGTGCGGCCCACGATCGTCCCCCGGCCGTGGTCCCGCAGGCAGCC
>NZ_JBINJD010000214.1:0-7203 GCF_043951915.1 Alienimonas sp. DA493
ACCCCGGCCGCGGGGCGAACGTTTCGCCGAACCGGGCGGTTCGGGCTCAGTTCAAGTCGGCGGCGGCGGTTCAGCCTTCCAGCAGCGGGCCGTCCTCGGTGAGGGTCGGCTCCTGCACGGTGATGTTGCGGAACCAGACGGAGTTGCCGTGGTCCTGCAGCACGATGCGGGTCTTCTTGCCGGTCGCCAGCGGCTGGGCGAATTCGTCCCAGTCCTTGAATTTGCTGTTGGCGACGCGCTCTTTGAACTCGGGGGAGTTCAGGTTCACGTCGACCACCTTCACGCCGTTGAGGTAGTGGCGGATGCGGGAGCCGGTCTTCACCACGCGGCCGGTGTTCCACTCGCCGACGGGCTTGGTCGGCTTGGGGGTGTGGACGCAGGGGACGTTGCCGGTCGCCGGGCACTTCTTATACACGTGCGGGGCGTAGAGGGCGTACAGGGAGGCGACGCTGGTCTTGGGGTTCTTGCCGTTGCCGTGGCCGGCGTCGTCGAGGACCTGATACTCCGGGCCGGTCTTGTAGGAGGGCTCGCCCTTCTTGGGGACCACGCCGTAGATCACGCCGCTGTTGGCGCCCTCGGCGACCTTGAACTCGAACCGCAGGTCGAAGTCGCCGAAGGTCTGCTTGGTCTGGATGTCGCCGCCGCCGCCCTCGCCGGTGTTGCCGAGGAAGTGCAGGGCGTCGTCCTCGACGACCCACTTGGAGCCGATCTCCCCGCCGGCGTACTTCTCCCAGGCGTCGGTGTCGGAGCCGTCGAACAGCACGACGGCGCCGTCCGCTTTTTCTTCGTGATGGTCCGGGGCGGCGAGCAGCAGGGTCGGGGCGACCAGGGCCGCGGCGAGCGTCGGGGCGAGCATGGGTCAGGCGGGTGTCGGAGGGCGGGAACCCCGCAGAACGGGGCGATCGAGAAACTCTAATGGGAGTCCGGGACATGTTGTACCGATCGCGGAGGCTCGTCAGGGTGGGGCGTTCGCCCGATTCTCGCCCCGATTCGCTCCCGAGGCCCCGATGCGCTCCGCCTGCCGCCCCCGCGGGGTCGTCCCGTTCGCCCTCGCCCTGCTCGGGCTCGCCGCCGTCCGCCCGGCCCCCGCGGCGGACGGCCCGACCGACGCCCGGCCGGACGTGCTGTTCATCGCCGTAGACGACCTGAACGACTGGATCGGCTGCCTGACCGACGACCGCAGCCCGCTGGCCGGCGGCCACCCGGACACGCACACGCCGAACCTCGACCGCCTCGCCGCCCGCGGCACGCTGTTCACCAACGCCCACTGCGCCGCCCCGGCCTGCAACCCCAGCCGGCTGGCCGTGATGACCGGCCTGCGGCCCTCCACGACGGGGCTCTACATGAACCGCCAGAACTGGTACAGGGCCTCGGAGGACGTGCCGGTTCTCACGGAGACGTTCAAGAACGCCGGCTATCAGGTGCGGGCCGGCGGCAAGCTGTTCCACGGCGGCAACCCGCACGAGACCGACGAGCGGTTCTGGCACGAATATTTCCCCCTGCCGAGCTTCCCCGTGCCGCCGGAGGCGCAGAACGGCACGGCCAACGGGCTGGGCAAAGGCCACTTCGACTGGGCCCCGCTGGCGGTCGGCGACGAGGCCTTGGGCGACACGAAGCTGGTCGACTGGGCGACCGGCGTCATGAAAGAGGAGCCGACCGACGCTCCGCGGTTCACGGCCGTCGGGTTGTATCGCCCGCACCTGCCCTGGTTCGTGCCGCAGAAATACTTCGACGCCACGCCCGTCGATCCCACGCTGCCCCCGGTCCCCGGGGACGATTTGAAGGACCTGCCCCCCGCCGGCGTGCGGATGGCGAAGCCCGGCGGCGACCACGCCGCGGTCACGCGGGCCGGGCAGTGGGACGAGGCGGTGCGGGCTTATTTGGCCAACGTCCGCTACGCCGACGGGCAGGTCGGCCGGCTGCTGGACGCCCTCGACGCCTCCGGCCGGGCGGACAACACGATTATTGTGCTGTGGGGCGACCACGGCTGGCACCTCGGGGAGAAGCAGCACTGGCGGAAGTTCACCCTCTGGGAGCGGGCCACGCGGGTGCCGCTGATGATCGTCGCCCCCGGCGTCAACGAGCCGGGGTCCCGCTGCGACGCCCCGGTGGAATTAACGAGTCTGTTCCCCACGCTGTGCGACCTGTGCGGCGTCCCGCCGGAGGGGGAGTTCGACGCCCCCAGCCTGCGGCCGCTGTTGGCGGATCCGAACGCCGCCTGGGAGCACGTCGCCGTCACCACCCACGGCCGCGGCAACACCAGCGTGCGCGGCCCGCGGTTCCGCCTGATTCAATATAAAGACGGCTCGCGGGAACTCTACGACCACGCCGCCGACCCCGGCGAACACGACAACCTGCTGCATGACGGGAAGAACCGCCCAGCCGCGGCGGACCTCGCCCGCCGCCTGCCGACGGACTACGCCCCGAACGCCCCCGCGGACAAAAACCGCCCCAACCGCCGCCCGCCGGGGCGGTGAGCGTCCGCCGGACGGGCCGTCACCGCGGGGCCGCCGCGGGGTTCGTCGGCTCCGGCGACGCCGCGGCGGCTTCGTCGGTCTCCTCCTCCTCCGGCGGGCTCCAGATCTCCGGGTCCACGCCGCCGTCCGGTCCGGGCCGCAGGATCAACACCTGACCGGAAGAGAGTTTCAAAGCCGAATCCGCGTCGGCGTTCTCGGCGTCCGTTTGTTCCCCGGCGGCCGGCGGGGCGGGGCCGAGGTCCACGGTCACGGCGCCGGGGGTGCAGAGTTTATGCGTCTGCACGTACCGCGGCGGGAGCGTATATTCCCGCTCGCCGATCCGATACGTCTGCGGGACTTCGGTGCGGTTTTCGACCTCGAACTTCACCGCGGCGCTCGCCGGCAGGCCGAACAGCTGCACGGCGAAATACCGCCCGCTTTTCGCGTCGTGCACCACGCCGACGCCGGTCTCGGTCACGTCGTCGGCCAGCAGGTTGGCCCGGTGTCCGGGGGAATTAATCCAGCCGGTGACGGACTCGTTCGCCAGCTTTTCCGCTTGGAAGCCGAAGGTGTCGAAGTGGTAGGCGAGGTTCTCCCGCACGGTGCAGTAGTCGTAGCCGGCGGCCGCGACCCGCTCCGCCGGTTTCGTCCCGCCGGCCCGGTGCCCGAATACGCCTTCCTGGGCCAGATAGGCCCCGAACTTCTCCGCGGCCTCCGCGAGGGTTTCGTCGCGGGCGACGGGTTTTAAATCGTTCTTCTCGCGGAACTCGTTGGTGAGTTCCGTGATGAGTTTCTCCGTCTCCTCCAGATCGGCCCGGTCCGCAGTGCGGCGCTCCCCGCCGGTGGGGGGCAGGACGATCGTGCCGTGTTCGTCGGCCGGCTCCGGCGCGGTTTCGGCCGGGGCGTCCGCCGGGGTCGGCGGGCCGGCCGGGGGGACGGCCGCGTCCTGAAACAGCAGGCCCGGCGTCAGCAGGGCGGCGAGCAGCGGGGCGGTCGGGGCGAGCGGCATGAGTCGACAGGGGGCGAAACGGAGCGGACGCCCCAGTATGAGCCGACGCCGACGGCCCTCCACCGGGCGGCCCCCCACCGACGCCCCCGCGTCGCTCCGGGAACGCCGGGCGATTGCGGAACTTGAGCGAAAGCCGAACCGCGGCCCGAACGATCCCGAATTCGCCCGCCGAAAATCAGGGCGCGAAGTGTTCTTGACCGCTGGGCGCCGGCGGACCTACACCCCCCGCCGCTCTCCAAGCATCCCGTTTCAATCCGTTCACGCCCGAGGCCGCCCGCCTCGCGGACGTTCGCCGCGGCGCCCCGTTTCCGCCCGGTTCCCGGTCCGTTCCCGCCCATGGCAGGAGCGCCGGGGATCGCCGTTCGGGGCTCCGCCGCTCCGTCCGCGGACCGCCGCGCCTTCCGGCCGGAGTCTGCTCCGATGCCCACCGTCGCCCGCTCGCTGACGACCGCCCTGTTGTCCGGGGCGGCATTGTGCGTCGCCCCGACCGCGTTCGCCCAGCAGTACGCCGTCCCCGCCGGGGAGGCGATCGTGCTGGACGGCGGGGCGGGGGGCGGCGGACACGTCGATCCCCGGATGCACACCGCGTACCGAACCGCCGCCGTCGACGCCGATTTCGCCGCCGGCGCCGCAATGGACGGCCCCGTGATGGGCGCCCCGATGATGGGCGGGGAGGTCGTCGCGGAGGCCTATCCGACCGTGCGATCCACGCAGTACCCGACGCCCGCCGGCGGGCACGTCTTCGACGTCCCGACCTACGCTGGCTCGGTCGTCTCCGACAGCGTGTGCGACGGGGCCTGCGACGTCGGGTGCGACGTCGGGCATTACGGCGAAGTGATCTACGACTCCGGCCTGAGCGGCGGGGTTCCGTACGGGGGGACCGGGTACGGCGGCGGGCTGTGCGACGAGGTCTGCGGCGCCTGCGGGACCGTCGGCTGCACCCCCGCCACCTGCGACCCGACCTGCGAGCAGGATCTCGCCTGCGGGGGGCCGGTCGTGTGCAACAAGTTCGGCCGCTGCGGCAAGTTCTACAACACCGCCACCAGCCGGCAGTCCTGCGGGTTGAGCGCCGGCTACGCCTTCCTCTTCCTCCGCCCCCACCAGGGGGACGCCACCGCCGCGGTCGTCCGCACCCCCACCGCGGCCGGGGCCACCAGCCTGCGGCAGGACTTCGACTACGACCTGGAGCACGGCTCCCGCATCTTCGCGGAGCTGATCCGTCCGGACGCCGTCGGCCTGCGGGTGACCTGGAGCGGGTTGGAAGCGGACTCGAGCGGCCGGCAGTTCGCCGGGACGACCTTCAACGCCGCCCCCGGCGTGACCAGCGCCGCGATTCCGGCCCTGTTCGCCCTGGACACCAACTCTCCCTCCGGTCGGGTGACGGCCGACGCCGGCGACACGCTGATCACCGAGAGCGAGGTGCAGTTCTCGAACTTCGACATCGACGCCACCCGTCGCCTGCGGGCCGGCGGCTGGCTGCTGAACACCGGCGGCGGCCTGCGGTTCGCCCGGCTGGACCAGGAGTACTCCGCCCTCGTGTACGGGGCGAACCCCGGCGAGGCCCGCAGCTCCACGGCGTTCAGCGGCGCCGGCCTGACCGGCTTCGCCGAGGCCCGCCGCCCGATCGGCAACAGCGGGTTCGCCCTCGTCACCGCCGGCCGCATCGCCCTGCTCGCCGGCGAAAACGACACCGACGCCCGCGTCGCCCAGAACGGCGTGGTCCTCACCGGCTCCTCCGACCGCACCGACTTCGTCCCCACCGGCGAGCTGCAGGTCGGCGGCGAATGGAGCGCCTGGGTGAACCCCAACACGCTGTTCTTCACCCAACTGGCCTACGAGGGTCACGTCTGGGGCGGCGTGGGCAGCCCCGGCTCGCAGAACGGCAACGTCGGCTTCACCGGCTTCAACCTCACGCTGGGCCTGGAGTGGTGAACCGCCCCGCCGGCGCCCCGAACGCACGCCGCCCCGACGGTCCCGCAGGACCGCCGGGGCGTGTTGCGTCGTCGGTTCAGCGGACGCCGCGTCCTCTTTCCTCCCCACGCCCCCTTTTGGGGGGAGAGGGGAAAGAACGGGCGACGCCGGACCGGTTCAGCGCCAGGCGCGGACGCGGTAGACGCCGCCGGGGCCGCGGGCGATGGCGTCGGCGGTGAGCCGCATCGGGCGGCCGGGGGTGCAGGTGTTGGGGATGCCGCTGGAGGACCAGCCGACGCCCTCGAAGGCGCCGATCGTGCCGCCGACGTGCCCGCGGATGCCGCGGGAGGCCATCATGTTCGCCTCCTGCTGGGCCCGGGCCTGGTCGCTGCCGTTCAGCCCGCCGCCCTGCGTCATGGCGCCCTGGGTCGGGGCCGGGGCGGAGTACTGCGTCGGCGTGACGTACCGGTTCGGGGCGGCGTACTGCACGCCGCCGGCCTGCTGAATGCCGCCGCTGTACCGCACGGTCGACTGCGGGGCGACGTACCGGGTCGGCTGCTGAACGCGGGCCGGTTGCTGGACGCGGGCCGTGGCCTGCGTCTGCGGCGTCACGAGACGCTCGCCGGGGTTCAGCACCACGCCTTGCGGCAGCTGAGCGGAGGCGATCGGGGCCGCGGCGAGCGCCGCGGCGAGGCCGAGGGCGGAACCGAGGAGGGTGCGAATCGTCATGTCTCTCCGAGGTCTTGGGGAGGTACGCGGACAGCGCTCCGGCCTCACTGGGCCGGGAAGGGCGTACCTGGGAGATGCCGGGGCGGTCGGTCCGCGGGTCGTTCGTCTGTTCGGACTGCGGAGGTCGCTCCGGCGGCGAAGCGGGGGACGGTACGCGCCCCGCAAACTCGTCGCAACCGACGAAACCGGCACATTTTGTCAATCCCAAAAAATCGCCCCAGACGCTCGACAGCCCCTCGACGGGAGGCCGGCGGGGACTACCGCTTCGGCGAAGCCGGCGGCGCCGCCTGCCAGTCCCGCTCCGACGCGACCTCCAACTGGCGCTCCATCACCCAACGCCAGCCGTCCGGGCCGCGGACCAGCAGGGCCTCGAACCGCACGAACGCCGGCTCGCCGGTCGCCCCGGGGGCGTGGGAGACGTAGCGAAACAGCCCCGTCTCGTGGGCGGTCGTCGGGCCGTGCAGGCGTTGGGTGAAGCGGAACGTCACGTCGGCGACCGCCTCGCCGGCCTGCGTCTCCTCGAAGCCCGGCTTCCACTTCTCCAACTGCTCCGCGATCGGGGCGACCGTGCCTTTCGCGTCGCTGACGAACACGGCGTCCGGGTGATACAGGGCCGCGTAGCCGGCGAAGTCCCCCTCGCGGACGGTGCGGGCGGCCTCGGCCCAGAAGGCGTCCAGTTCGGCGGCGGTGCGAGGCGCCGCGGGGTTTTCAGTCGGCGGGGTGGCTAGCAGACCGGCGAGCAGCAGCGGGGACAGGGCGGCGGACATCAGGGCGATCCGGGCACGGGGGGAAAGCGGCGGAGTCTTCGGATTGGAGCCGCCCGCCGGCGCCCTGCCAACGCCCCGCTCCCGCTCCTCACGAACCGCCAGCGGCGGGGGCTGTCGAACCGGCACGTCGCCGGCGTCCTGCTGGGCGCCCCCCACGGGGCCCAGACACGGGGCCGAGACGAACTTTGGCGGTGGGCAAGGGGACGTTCCTCGCCCACGAAACCCCCGGCTCGACGGCCGCCGGAGCGACCGCACGGCGGACGAATATATTCCGGCGACCGGACCGGAAACGCGACGGCGAAGCGCCGGTTTTGAGCCCGGAGCGCGAGCT
>NZ_JBINJD010000215.1:0-7124 GCF_043951915.1 Alienimonas sp. DA493
CGGCCGGCGCCACGGGGTCCCCGCCGAACGGATCGGCGGCGGGGGCCGCGGCCGGCTTCGCCTTGGAGGCGGACGCCGAGGCGGCCTCCAGCGAGACGGCCTCCCGCGTATCGGAGGGCGCCGGCTCGGCCGACACCGTCTTGACGGCCGGTCGGTCCGCCGAGCCGCGCGGAGACGGATTGCCCGGAGGCGGATTGCCCGGGGGCAGGGAGCCCGGGGCCGGGGCGACGGGCGTCGGCCGGGCGGTCGAGGCGAACAGGCCGCCGGCGGGCTCGTCGGCGTTGCGGTGCGGCGCCGGCATCGCCGGGGCGGCGGCCGGGGTCGGATCGCTCCACCGATCGTCTGCCGACACCAGCGGGTCGGCCGGGGCCGGCGCCGGGGTCGTTTTCGGCGGCGTCAGGCTCACGTTGTCCAGGGCGTCGCCGGCGGGGGCGTCCGCCATCAGTTCGAACGCGGCGGCGTGTTCATGGTCGTGCTCATGCTGCCCGGCGGCCGGCTCGGGCTCGTCGCCCCACAGCGCCGCCAGGTCCGCCTCCGAACCGGGGGCGCCGTTCTCCGGCCAGTCGTCCTCCGCCCACCCCTCGCCCAGCGCGTCCTCCTGGGGGGCGGCGTCGGGCGATTCCGCCAGGGCGCCGGCGGGCGGCTCGTCCAGACGCACCTCCCACAGCCCTGTGAACCAGACCCCGCCGCACACCGCGGCGGCGGCGGCGGCGGACCAGACGATCCGGTTCGGCCATGGGCTCTCGGCCCCGGCGTCGTAGGCGGCGAAGGTCGACGCGAAGGTCGGCGACGGCTCGTACGCCCCGCCGGCCGCAGCCTCATGCGGGGCGCCGTCGTCCGGCCGGCCGCCGTCGAACGCGACCGGGTCGCCCCCGGCGTCGTCGGTCAGATCGGCGTGCGAATCGGCGGAGCGGTCGGCGGGCGGCCAGTGCATCGGGCGGGTCCCGGGGGAAACGACGGAACCGCTTCCTTAGTTCCGACCGCCCGCCCGGGGGAATGCCGGTTCCCGCGGACGCCCGGCCTCCGGCGTCCGGCGTCGTCAGGTCCGCTCCAGGCGATTGCCCGGCAGGCGGCGGAGGAGGCGCTTCATCTCCAGCGTGGTCAGCGCCGCCAGCGCTCGGCCGGGGCCGAACTGCTCGACGGCCTCCGACTCCATCACCACGTCGACGCTCACCGCCTCGCCGACAGGCACCGCGGCAAGCGCCGCCGCCTCAACGTCCGACAGACTCCGCGGAGACTCCTTCGGAGCCGCAGGGTCGACGCCAGACTCTCGATTGTCTCCCGCCCCGAGAGTCAACGAGAGTTGTGAGGCCGTCTGCGGGCGTTTCCACTCCCCGCCGAGGTCCGCGAGCACGTCGTCGGCGTCGCGGATCAGCGTGGCGCCGTCGCGGAGAGCGTCGAGGCACCCGTCGCAGCCGTCGTCGATTCGACCGGGCACGACGAACACCTCGCGGTTCTGCTCGAGGGCGTGCCGGATCGTGTGCAGCGCCCCGCTCTTGCGGCCGGCTTCGACGAGGATCACGCCCAGCGACAGCCCGGCGATGACCCGGTTCCGCTGCGGAAACAGGCCGCGGGTCGGCGCCTGACCCATGGGGAACTCCGTGACGATCGCCCCGTTGGCGGCGATCTCCTCGGCGAGGCCGCGGTGCTGGGGCGGGTAGACGGTGTCCATGCCCGTCGCGGTGACGGCGAGGGTGCGGCCGCCGGCCTCCAGGGCGCCGCGGTGGGCGGCGGCGTCGATCCCCAGCGCCATCCCGCTGACGACCGTCAGCCCGGCCCGGGCCAGCGAACGGGCCAGGGTCCCGGCGGTGCGGGCGCCGTAGGTCGAGCAGCGCCGGGAGCCGACCATCGCGATCGCCGCGGCGTCGTTCGGCGTCAGCGTGCCGCGGACGTACAGCACCCGCGGGGCGGTGGGGATCTCCGCCAGCAGCGGCGGGTAGCCGGGGCCGCCGAGGTGCAACACCGTCACCCCGGCGTCGGCGGCCCGGCGGAGCTCCTCGTCGGCGTCCCGTTCGGTCGTGCGTCGGAGCGCCCCGACCACCTTCGCCCCGATGCCGGAGATCCGCCGCAGGTCGGCGTCGGCGGCGGCGAACACGGCGGCGGGGGAGCCGAAGGTGCCGCACAGCACCTCCGCGGTGCGGGGTCCGACGCCGGGCGTGAGGTTCAGCCGGACCGCGGCGCGGAGTTCGGGGGTCGGTTCGCTCATCGTTCTCCCCTCTCCCTTGAGGGAGAGGGGTCGGGAGTGAGGGTGACGCACGGTTCGCCCGCCCTCGCTCGCTGTGTTGAGCCGTCGGAGTGAGAGTTGGCGGACAGTGAACGGCCGGCGGAGATCACAGCCCCCTCACCCCCGGCCCCTCTCCCCCAAAAGGGGGGCGAGGGGAGTTCCCGCGGCGGCGCCGTCACTGAACGCTCGCCCGTCACGCTATTTTCCCTGCGTTTGCAGTTCGGCCGCGGTGAGCGTGTTTCGCAGCAGCACGGAGACCGTCATCGGGCCCACGCCGCCGGGGACCGGGGTGAGGGCGCCGGCGACTTCGTTCACGGCGTCGAAGTCCACGTCGCCGCACAAGCCGCCGCCCTCGGACTCAGGCAGGCGGTTGATGCCCACGTCGATCACCGCGGCGCCGGGTCGGACCATCTCGGCGGTGACGAACTTCGCCCGGCCGATCGCGGCGACGAGGACGTCCGCCTCCCGGCAGACGGCGGCGAGGTCCCGCGTGCGGCTGTGGCAGACGGTCACCGTGGCGTCCGCCCCGCGGGCGAGCAGCAGCATCGCCATCGGCTTGCCGACGATCTCGCTGCGGCCCAGCACCACCGCCCGTCGGCCGGCGGTGGGGACCTCGGCGGCGGCCAGCAACTCCATCACCCCGGCGGGCGTGCAGGGGGCGAACCGCGGGCGGCCCTGCGACAGCAACCCCACGTTCTCCGGGTGAAAGCAGTCCACGTCCTTCAGCGGGGCGACCGCGTCCAGCACGGCCCGTTCGTCCATCTGCTCCGGCAACGGCAGCTGCACGAGAATGCCGTGCACCGCCGGGTCGGCATTCAAGCCCTGCACGAGGGAGAGCAGTTCCTCCTGCGAGGCGGACGCCGGCAGGGCGTGCAGGCTGGAGCCGATGCCGGCCTTCTCGCAGGCCCGCTGCTTGTTGCGGACGTAGACGGCGCTGGCCGGGTTGTCGCCGACGACCACCGCGGCCAGGTGCGGCGTAACGCCGGTCCGCCGCGTGAAGGCGGCGACGTCGGCCGCCACCCGCTCCCGGTAGGCGGCGGCGGTCTGTTTGCCGTCGATCGGGCGGGCGGGCATCGGGGGGCGCCTTGTCGCGGGGGAACGGGGGTCCGGGTGTGCGGGGAACGCCCGGAGTCTTACGATGCGGGCCCGAAATCTCACCCCCACCGCACTGGTAACGCCGCGGCCCCGCGAGGCCTCGGCGTTACGGATCGAAGATATGGCCGACAGCACCCCCCAACAGCACAAGGGCGAACAGTCCGACGCCGGTCCGGCGGTGAGCGAACTGGAACACCTCAAGCGGGGCTCCAACCACCTCGAGGGCACGCTGCCGGAGGAGCTGGCGAACGACAGCGCCAAGTTCAGCGCCGACGCCGCGCAACTGCTCAAGCACCACGGCTCCTACCAGCAGGACGACCGCGACGTCCGCAAGGACAAGACGATCGCCAACGACGAGGACGGTCGCTGGTACATGATGATGGTCCGCACCGGCGTGCCCGGCGGGCGGCTGACCGCGGAGCAGTTGCTCGCGGAGATCGACCTGTCCGAGAAGTGCGGCAACGGCACCGTGCGGGCGACCAGCCGGCAGGGCTTGCAGGTGCACGGGGTGCTCAAATCGAACATCCGGGAGACGATTCGGGAGATCAACCGGATCAAGCTGTCCACCTTCGCCGCCTGCGGCGACGTGGGCCGCAACACGATGTGCTGCCCGGAGCCGACCGACGACCCGGTCCGCCACGCGATGCAGCGGGACGCGGAGCAAGTCGCCAAGCTGCTCCGGCCCCGCACGAACAGCTACTACAACATCTGGCTGCGGGACGCCGACGACCCGGAGGCGGAGAAGATCGACGTCACCGCCCATCACCCGATGAAGGACCTGCCGGCGGTCCCCGGGGCCGACCGGGACGCGGGCAACGACGCGGTCGAGCCGCTGTACGGCACGGTCTATCTGCCGCGGAAGTTCAAGGTCGGCTTCGCCCTGCCGGAGGACAACTGCGTCGACGTGTACAGCCAGGACCTCGGCTTCATCGCCGTCCGCGACGAGAACGCCCCGGACACGCTGGCCGGGTACAACGTGCTGGTCGGCGGCGGGATGGGCATGACGCCGGCGAAGAAGGACACCTTTCCCCGCCTGGGCAGCCGGCTGGGCTTCGTCGAGCCCGGCGACCTGCTGGCGGTCACGGCGGCGGTCGTCCGGGTGCAGCGGGACCATGGCGAGCGGCAGAACCGCAAGCGGGCCCGTCTGAAGTACCTGGTGCACGACCGCGGGCTGGACTGGTTCCGCGAACGGGTGGAGGAAGACCTCGGCCGCAAACTGGAGCCGCCGCACGCCGCGGACGTGACGGACGTGGACGACCACCTCGGCTGGCGGAAGCAGGGCGTGGCCGAGGACGGCACGACGCTGTGGTACCTCGGCCTGCCCGTCCCCGACGGCCGCATCGCCGACTTCGACGAGGACGACCCCCACGGCGGCGGGCAGTGGAAGAGCTGCCTGCGGGAACTGCTGACGACCTACGGCAACGAGGTCCGCATCACCCCGCTGGTGGGCATCGTGCTGTGCGGATTCCGCGAGGACCAGAAGCCGGCCGTCGGGGAGATCCTCCGCAAGCACCGCTGCCAGCCGGCGGAGGAGCTGTCCCTGATGCGCCGCAACAGCATGGCCTGCGTCGCCCTGCCGACCTGCGGGCTGGCGGTGACCGAAAGCGAACGCGTCATCGGGCAGGTGCTTCAGGACATCGAGCGCCGCGTCGCCCAGTACGGCCTGTCCGGCGAACGCCTCAGCGTGCACATGACCGGCTGCCCGAACGGCTGCGCCCGGCCCTACACGCCGGACATCGGCCTCGTGGGCAAGGCCCGCAACAAATACACGCTGTACCTCGGCGGCCGCGTGGACGGCACCCGGCTGGGCTTCCTGTACAGGGACATGGTCCCGCTGGAGCAGATCGCGGAGGTCGTCTCCCCCGCCCTGGCCTACTTCAAGCAGGCCGGCCGCAACGTCGGCCAGCCCGGCGGGGAGACCTTCGGCGACTTCTGCGCCCGCGTCGGCAAGGAGGACCTGGAGCGGTACGCCAAGGAAATGCAGAGCGAATCCGACACCCTCGGCGGGGAGATCGACTCGCTGACCGACGACCAGCTCGCCGACCTGATCGACCGCTTCGCCGACGACCTCTCCGCGGAACAACTGAAGACCGCCGTGGAGACCGGCCGCGGCCGCCGGTCTTCCTCGGGATCGGGGAACGGCCGGCTCGCCGCGGTCCTCGAGTCCGCGGAGAAGCGGTTCGCCGTCACGCCGTCGGCCAAGGTGGCGGGATGAGGCCCGGCCGGGCGGGCGTCGCCCGGTACACTCTGCCATGAACGCCGCCCCGATCCGGTTCGCCGCCGCCGACCTGCCGGACTACCCGGCGAAGTGGTTGGGGACGCCGGGGGCGGGGCATCTCCACACCGCCTCGGCCCAGGTGTTCGGGGAGATCCCGGCGTTCTCGCCGGTGGCCGGCCGCAGCGCGGACGACGGCCCCAGCGAGGCGCTGGAGATTCCCACCTCCGACGGCACCGGCGACCGCCTCGCCGCGGACCTGTTTCTGCCGGAGGTCGAGCGGCCGGGCCGTCCGCTGGTCGTGCTGTTGCACGGGCTGGGCGGGGACGCGGAGAGCGCCTACGTGCGAGCCTGCCTGTCCGACCTGCTGGGCGCCGGGCTGCGGGTCGTCGCCCTGAACTTCCGCGGCGCCGGCCGCAGTCATGAGACGTGCAGCGAATACCTGCACCCCGGCCGCACCGGCGACGTGCGGGCCCTGCTGGAATACCTGGAGGACGAGACCGAACGCGACCTGTTCGAGTCCGGCGCCATCCTGGTGGGGTTCAGCCTCGGCGGGTCGATCCTGCTGAAGGCCCTCGCCACGACCGACCCGGAAATCCTGCACGGGGTCCGGGCCGCGGTGACGGTCTCCGCCCCGCTGGACCTCGCCGCCTGCTCCCGGCGGCTGGGCCGCGTGCGGAATCACGTGTACGAGGCGTACCTGCTCAAGCGCATGCGAGACCAGATCCACCTCAGCCCCGGCGGGGTCAGCGAGGAGGAACTCGCCGCCGTGGACAGCGCCGGCTCCGTCTGGGAGTTCGACGCCACCTTCACCGCTCCCCGCCGGGGCTTCGACGCGGTGGAGGACTACTACCACGAGGACAGCGCCGGCCACCGGCTCGGCAAGATCAAGGTTCCCACGCTGCTGATCGTCGCCGACGACGATCCGTTCGTCCCGCTGGAGACCTACGAACAGTTCGACTGGGACGCCTGCCCGCACCTGGTCCGCAAGCGGACCGCGACCGGCGGACACACCGGCTTCCTGTGCGAAAGCGGCCCCCTGTACCACTCGCGGTGCGTCATGACGCTGGCGGAACTCGGCGCCGCGGGGGCCGGCGACTAGTGGAGCGTTGCATCTGATCCGAATAGATAGATATTCTCCGCGGCGGTTTCCCCACGGAGGATGTTCATGGCCCCGCCTCACAAGGTCGCGGTTCGGCTCACCGGCGAGCAGCGGGCGACGCTCGACCGCCTGATCCGCACCGGCACGCACCCCGCCCGGATGCTGATGCGGGCCCGCATCCTGCTGAAGGCCGACGCGGACGGCCCCGACGCCGCCAGCGACGTGCAAATCGGCCGGGAGCTCGGCTGCTCGGCCATGACCGCCCGCCGGGTGCGGCAGCAGTTCGTCGCCGAGGGGCTCGACGCCACGCTGCATCGCAAAAAGCCGACCGGCCGGCAGTACCGCAAGCTCGACGGGGCGCAGGAGGCGCAGCTGATCGCCGTCGCCTGCTCGCCGGCTCCTGATGGCCGCGCCCGCTGGACGATGAAGCTGCTGGCCGAGCGGCTGGTGGAGCTGGAGGTGGTCGAGTCGATCGACCCGGCCACCGT
>NZ_JBINJD010000216.1:0-7120 GCF_043951915.1 Alienimonas sp. DA493
CCGCGGCTCGTTTCGTGGACCGTCTTTGAGGGGACGCCGGCCTTTCGCTTTCGCCGACGCCGCGGCACACTCCGGCGGCCCCGGATCGCGCCGCCGACGGGGTTCACGCCCCCGCTCGCCCTCTGAGAGCCGATGTCCGACCCGCTGCGGGTGACCGTCTGGAACGAGTTCCGCCACGAGCGCGAACGGGACGACGTGAAGGCCGTCTATCCGGACGGCATCCACGCCGCCCTCGCCGAAGGCCTCGCCGCCCCGGACCTGAAAATCCGCACGGCCACCCTCGACGAGCCGGAGCACGGCCTGACCGAGGCGCTCCTCGACGAGACCGACGTCCTTACCTGGTGGGGCCACATGGCCCACAAGGAGGTGGAGGACGAAATCGTCACCCGCGTGCAGGAGCGCGTGCTCGCCGGCATGGGCCTGGTCGTGCTGCACAGCGGGCACGAGGCGAAGATTTTTCAGCGGCTCATGGGGACGACCTGTTCGCTGCTCTGGCGGGAAGCCGGGGAGCGGGAACTGCTGTGGAACCTCGCCCCGCACCACCCCGTCACCGCGGGGATCGGCGACTGCATCGACCTGCCGCACGCGGAGATGTACGGCGAACGCTTCGACGTTCCGGAGCCGGAGACGCTGCTGTTCGTCAGCTGGTTCGCCGGCGGCAACGTCTTCCGCAGCGGGGCGACCTGGACCCGCGGCAACGGCCGAATCGTCTACTTCCGCCCCGGCCACGAGACCTACCCGATGTACCGCAACGAACAGATCCTGCGGGTGATCGGCAACGCCGTCCGCTGGACCGCCCCGCGGGCCGAGCCGGGCCTGCCGAAGTCCAAGAACGACGCCCCCCGCGTGGAGATCCCGGGCTACGAACAGCCCGCGGAATACCGCACCCAGGACTGACGCTCCTCGCTTGCCGACTCAGGGGGCTGTCGCCCCCCGCTCGCCTCCGTCCGCTTCCCTCCACCTTTCACCTGTCATCGTGAACCCTCTCCGCGTCGGCGTCATCGGCCTCGGGATCGGCCGCAAGCATATTGAAGGCTACCGCACCCATCCGGGCTGCGAGGTGGTCGCCCTGTGCGATCTGGACGAACACCGGCTGTCGGACCTCTCCGACGAGTTCCGCATCGCCGGCAAGTACCGCGACACGAAGGCGATGTACGCGGAGGCGAATCTGGACGTCGTCTCCGTCTGCACGCCCAACAGCCTGCACCGCCCGCTGGCCGAGGAGGCCTTCGCCGCCGGTTGCCACGTGCTCTGCGAAAAGCCGATCGCCACCACCGCCGCCGACGGCGAGGCGATGCTCGCCGCCGCCGAGAAGGCCGGCAAACGGCTGGGCATCAACTTTTCGTTTCGTTTCACCGCCCAGGCGGCGGCCCTCAAGGCGCGGGTGGACGCCGGCGATCTGGGCGACGTTTATTACGGCCGCACCGTCTGGACCCGCCGCCGCGGCGTGCCCGGCTGGGGCGGCTGGTTCGGGCAGAAGAAGCTCGCCGGCGGCGGCCCGCTGATCGACCTCGGCGTGCATCGCCTCGATCTGGCCCTGTGGCTGATGGGCTATCCGGAGCCGGAGTGGGTCATGGGCCAGGCCTGGAACGCCCTCACCGGCGACGCCGTCGCCGATAGCGGCAACAAGTTCGACGTGGAGGATTTCGCCGCCGGCACGATCCGCTTCAAAACCGGCCAGATGTTGAGCCTCGAAGCGAGTTGGGCCGCCAACCAGCGGCAGAACGAACGCATGGAGACCCGCCTGTTCGGCACCCGCGGCGGGCTGGTGCACGAGAACGTCGGCGAGGGCTACGACTTCCGCGCCGAACTGACCTGCGAACGCGACGGCGCCCTCTGGGACGACCAGTTGCACGAACCGGCACCCGTCCCGCACCCGAGCATGTGGGAGTTCGTCGAGGCGATCCGCGAGGACAAACCGCACCCCGCCGACGGCCGCGAGGGCCTGACGGTGCAATACCTCCTCGACGCCCTCTATCAAAGCGCCGCCAGCGGCGAGCCGGTGCGGATCGGCGGGTGACTCGGTGCCGGAGCCGTCGCCGCACCGCGAACTCAAACCCGGCGCCGTCGCCGCGTGCTTCGGCGGGCCGTTGGGCGTGATCACGCTGCCGGCCGGGGTCCTCGCCGTGCAGTTCCTCACGGCGACCGGACCGCTGCGGCTCGACGCCGAGGCGCGGCTGACCGCCTTTGCCGTGCTGACGCTCGTCGGGTTCGGGCTCGGCATCCCCGTCGGCTTCGCCGGGGCCGCGGTCGCCCGGCGGGTTCGCCGCCGTCGGCACGCGGAGTGGTCGGAGGACCGCACGGCGTTCGTCGGGGCGTACCTGGCGGGGATTCTGTCGTCGCTCTGCTGCTGCCCGGTTCTCGGGTTCGGGTGAGCGTTCCCGGGCTGAGCGTGCGGGAACGCCCCCGTGGGGCCGAGCGGGGGGGCCGGTAGGGTTTCCGCACCCCGTCCGCCCGGAGCCGCCCGATGTCCACCCGCCGCCGCTTCCTGCAAACCGGCCTCGCCGCGTCCGCGACGCTCTCCGCCGCCGCGTCGCTCTCCCCCCGGCTGTTCGCCGCCGGGCAGGACACGAAAAAGCTCGGCTACGCCCTGGTCGGGCTCGGTCGGCTCAGCACGGGACAGCTCGCTCCGGCCCTCCAGAAGACGGAGCACGCCAAGCTCGCCGCGGTCGTCTCCGGCACGCCGAGCAAGCGGGAGGAATGGCGGAAGAAGTACGACCTCGGCGACCACGTCTACAGCTACGAAGAATACGACCAGCTGGCCGACGACGACGCGGTGGACGTCATCTACATCGTCCTGCCGAACGGCCTGCACGCCGAATACACGATCCGCGGGGCGGAGACCGGCAAGCACGTCTTCTGCGAAAAGCCGATGGCGAATACCGCCGAAGAGTGCCGCCAGATGATCGCCGCCTGCGAGAAGGCCGGCGTGAAGCTGGGCATCGGCTACCGCTGCCAGTTCGAGCCGCACCACCTGCGGGCGATCGAGGCGGTCCGCAGCGGCGAGATCGGCGAGTTGCGGGGACTCGGGGCCGGGTTCGGCTTCACGATGCCGGCCGACGCCGACCCCGATCAGAAGCTGCACTGGCGATTGGACAGATCGCTCGCCGGCGGCGGGCCGCTGATGGACGTGGGCATCTACGCCCTGCAGTTCTGCCGTTACATCACCGGCCGGGAGCCGGTCGCCGTCACCGCGCAGACGACGCTGACGGACCCGGTGAAGTTCCGGCAGGTGGAGGAAACGCTCGGCTGGACGATGACGTTCCCCTCCGTGCTCGGCGACGATCTGCCCGAACCCCTGCGGGCTCAGGTCACGGCGAGCTGCGTCACGACCTACAACTTCAGCGGCTTCAATCAGGGCGAAGCGTTCGGCCCCGACGGCTCCGTGCTGCTCAAGCCGGCCTACAGCTACACGGGCCTGAAGGGCTTCGTAAAGGGCGAGCCGATGAACCTCGACACCCCCGACCAGTTCGCGGTCGAGATCGACGCCTTCAGCCAGAGCGTGAAGAACGGCACGCCCTTCAAATGCCCCGGCGAGGAGGGCCTCCGCGACCTGCTGGCGATCGAGGCGATCTACAAAGCCGCCGAGACGGGTCGCCGCACCGAGGTGGCGAAGGTTTGAGCCGCGCCCGTCACGCGGAGGCCCCGCGGGGCCTCCGCGTCAGGAAGAGGCAAAGACCTTGACGGAACGTCGAACCCGCCCCACACTCCCCCCGTGACCTTCGTCCGCCTTCCGCTCGCCCTCCTGCTACTCGCCCCCGCGGCGGGTCCGGGACGCGTGTGAAGTACGGCCAGCGCCGTCACACTCTCAACCCCGGGGCCGCTCGCCCCGGGGTTTTTTCGTGGACTCGTCCCCGGGGTCGGACCCTCGCCCTTCATCGCTCAGGGGGCTCACGCCCCCCGCCCGCCCGACAGAACCCATGTCTGACCGACCCGACGACCGCGTCGTCATTTTCGATACCACGCTGCGCGACGGGGAGCAATCCCCCGGCTGCAGCATGAACACCGACGAGAAGCTGCGCGTCGCCGAGGCCCTGTGCGACCTCGGGGTGGACGTGATCGAGGCCGGCTTCCCGGTCGCCAGCCCGGGGGACTTCGACGCCGTCAGCAAGATCGCCGAACGCTACGGCGACCGGGCCACGATCTGCGGACTGGCCCGCTGTCGGGAGGGGGACATCGACGCCGCCGCGGACGCCGTCACCAAGGGCGAACGCGGCCGGGTCCACGTGTTCCTGGCCACCAGCGCCATCCACCGCGAGCACAAGCTGCGGATGAGCACGGAGCAGATCGTCGAGCGGGCCGTCGCCAGCGTGCAGCGGGCCAAGGAACGGGTCGACGACGTCGAGTTCAGCCCGGAGGACGCCTACCGCACCGAACGCGATTTCCTCTGCGAGGTCGTGGAGAAGGCGATCGACGCCGGCGCCACCACGGTGAACATCCCCGACACCGTCGGCTACGCCACGCCGCAGCAGTACTTCGACGTCATTCGGATGCTCAAGGAGAGCGTCCCGAACATCGACCGGGCGATCATTTCCACCCACTGCCACGACGACCTCGGGATGGCCGTGGCGAATACGCTGGCCGGCCTGGAGGCCGGCGCCCGGCAGGTGGAATGCACGATCAACGGCATCGGCGAACGGGCCGGGAACGCGGCGCTGGAGGAGATCGTCATGGCGCTGAAAACCCGCAGCGACCACTACGGCCTGAGCACCGGCGTCGTCACCCGCAAGCTCTCGCCGGTCAGCCGGTTGGTCGGCGCCGTCACGGGGCAGGGCGTGCCGCGGAACAAGGCGGTGGTGGGCCGCAACGCCTTCGCCCACGCCAGCGGCATCCACCAGGACGGCATGCTGAAGAACCCGGCGACCTACGAAATCATGCGGCCGGAGGACGTCGGCTTCATCGGCACCGACCTCGTTTTGGGAAAGCACAGCGGCCGGGCCGCCGTGAAGGCCCGGCTGACGGAGTTGGGCTTCACGCCGGACGACGCGACCTTCGCGGAGGTGTTCGACCGCTTCATCGAACTGGCCGACCGCAAAAAGGAGGTCTTCGACGCCGACCTGGCCGCGTTGATGGAGGCCAAGCTGTCCGGCGCCGGCACGAACCGGGAGCGGTGGAGCATCAAATCCCTGCACACCTCCAGCGGTACGACCGGCGTGCCGACCGCGACCCTGGAGTTGATCGAAGCCCCCTTGGAAGAGGGCGGCGAGGAGAAGATCCACCGCGACGCCGCCATCGGCGACGGGCCGATCGACGCCTGCTACAACGCGCTGGAGCGGATCATCGGCATCGAGGGCCGATTGGACGACTTCGTGGTGAAGAGCGTGACCCGCGGCAAGGACGCGCTGGGGCAGGTGGACGTTCGCCTGTACGCCGGCGGCCGGGACCGCCACGGCCGCGGGGTGTCCACGGACATCATCGAAGCCGGCGCCCGGGCGTTCCTGCAGGCCCTCAACCGGGCCGACGCCGACCGCCGCGCCGGGGCGTGACAGGTCGTACCAGCCTGGAACGCAAGCTCCGGCCGTGCGTCCTTGAACGTCGGGGAACGCACCGCCGACGCTTGCGCGTCGGGCTGGTATTCGCGTCGACTTACCGCAGCGCCCGCCGGTCGACGGGCGGCTGGGCGAGGTGCTTTTCGATCAGGCGAAGGTTCTTGCGGTTCGCCTTGAAGACGACGTCGAAGGCGTCGCCGAGACCCGGCACGGCGCCGCCGGCGAGGTCGACGCCGGCGTTGCCGAGCATGCGGACCAGCGTCCGCTTCGGCACGCCCAACCGGCGGCCCTGCACGATGATCCACACCGCCAGCGTGCCGGTAATCGCGTCGCCGGCGCCGGGGATCAGGCCGATCACGCTGTCCCAGCCGATCGGGTAGCCGACGCCGGGGATGCGCAGCGAGTTGTCGAGGAAGTCCGCCACCGCCCGGACCCGCCGCAGCCGGGCCTCTTCGCCCGGCGGCAAACCCGGCGGGCAGGGGTGCCGACCCTCCGGCGTGCCGGTCGCCTGAACGCGCCGGCCGCGGGCGTCGATCAGTTCCCCCCGTCGCGGCTCTCCGACGTCGATGGTCGTGTCGGGCCGCCGCAGGCGGCGGAAGAGGGCCACGGCGGCGATCAGCAGGATCGCGGCCGCCAGCCCGGCAATTGTCCACCACCCCCCGGGCAGCGGGACGGACGGCAGAGACGGGGGGGCGAGCCAGTCGGGCATGCGGGCATTCTATTCCCTTCGGCCACGCGAATGCGGCTTTGCCGAACTCGCCATTGACCAACCCGAAGCGTCGGCGAGGAAACCGCCGGTCGTCGCCCTCGCTGACGCTTCGGGTTGGTGCGGAAGCCTTCCCATTTCCCTTTCGACAGAGGCCCCGGCCCTTATTGGCGATGCCAGATCACCGTGCCGCCGAGTTCCTTGTATTCAATGTGGAATTCCTTGCCGTTGTATTTGTAGTTGTGTCGGGTGAAGGGCTGTCCCTGCTTCCCGAGGAGCAGTTGGTTCCCGTCGAGATACATGCGGGACTGATCGGTTTGGCGCTGGGTGTACTCGTTCCCGTTTGCGTCGTAGGTGTAGATGATCCGCGAAGACGACAGATTGCCCTGCTCGTCGATATGGGTGGTGTCCTGCATGCGGAAATTATTCGTCCCGCTCACGGTGAAGTCGGCGTACCACTCGCCGGCCACCTCTTTGAACGAACGAATCGGGCGAAATTCCGCGGCGGGCGCCGGGGCGTCGTTTTCCGCCATGGGGGGATCGTTCCCGGCCGCGGGCGGATCGGCGGCCGCGGGGTCGGCGAGTTCGGGATTCTCCGCGGACGCGATGGCGAACTGCTTCCGGGCTTCGTCCTCAAGACCCAACGCCCGCAGCGAGACGCCGTAATGGTAGTGGAGGTACGGGTCGCTCGTGTCGATCGCCAGCGCCTCGCGGTACCGCTTCACCGCGGCCTGATCGTCGCCGAGGCGGTGGTGCGACAGGCCGGCGTAATAGCGGCTGCCGGAGTGTTCGGGCATCAGTTCGATCGCCTTCTCGAGCGACGCCAGGGCGGCGGCGTGGTCGCCGGTCTCCTGCAGGGCGTCGCCGAGGTAGAAGTGAAACATCCCCTCCTCGGGGTCCGCGGCGGCGGCCTTGCGGAAGGCCG
>NZ_JBINJD010000217.1:0-7057 GCF_043951915.1 Alienimonas sp. DA493
GCCGACTCTCGACGAGGCCCTTTTCAAACTCCCGCTCGCTCCGCTCACGGACGGCGGCAGGATGCCGCCGCTACGGGTCGTCAAGTCCTGCTTGAGCGTTCTCGCTCCGTTCTGAAACCGCAACCGGTATGTTCGCGGCCCCCTTAAAACCGCCGTCGACCCGGAAAACCCGCCTTCTCAAACATTTGCCCGAACGCCGCCGCGAACGGCGGGATCGCCCTTGTGAACTGCCGTCCATTAACAAGACTCCGAAGCGGTCCCCCTTCTCCCCCGGAGCCTGCCATGCGCGCCGTCCCGAACGACCCTCTGAACGAACCGCCGCCGCCGGAACTCGCCGCGTTCTTCGCCCTGCCTGCCGAGGCTCCGCCGCCCGATCCGGCGGCGCTGCGGGAACGGGCGGCGGAACGGCGCGCGGCGCAGCGGGAGCGGGACCGGGCGAACCTGGCGACGCTGTATTCGCCGGAGGCCCGCCGGGCGGAGCAGGCGCGGCGGGAACGGCTGCGGGCGACGCTGCGGTCCGGTGCGCTGAAGAACGTCCCGCCGTTGGGCGCGGCCGGGCCGGCGGCGGGCGGGGCCTGCCGGCCGGACCTCTGGCCGCCGCGGCCGAAACGCCCGCCGGGCGCGGCGGGCCGGCGCGGCGGGGTCTGGAGCCGGCGGCGGTTCGTCGACCTCGTGACGCGGTTCGCGGACCGCCGCGGGGCGGACTTCGGCGTGCTGGAGTTCTGCCGGTGGGCCGGCGTGGCCAGTTCGACGCTGTATCGCCACGTCGACAGTTGGCCGGCGCTGCGCGTCGCCGCCGGGCTGCCCCCCGCGATGACCGGCCCCGACCGCCGGGCCGCCACGCTGGCGGCGCTGCTGCGGGCGCTCCATCTGAACCGCGATCGCGCCCGGCCGCTCTCCGGCGCCCAACTGGCCCGGGCCGCCGGCGTAAGCCGCTCCGTCGTGAGCGCCTACGGCGGGGTGCGACACCTGCGGGAGCTGTACCGGGAATGGGCGCGGGACGGGGCCGCCGAACGAACCCCGCCCGCCGCGCGCCGCTATTCCTTCTGATACACCCGCACGTAATCCACCAGCAGCGTTTGGGGGAAGGCGTCCGCCGGGAGGCGGTCGGCCTGTTGATCGACGTGCTCGAAGAACCGGCCGTCGACGGCGACGTTGATCAACAGGTGGAACGGCGAGTCGAACGGGGCGGAGGGGTTGTCCCGGGCCGCCTCGGAGAACCATTCGTCTTTGGTGCGGGTCTGGACGAGTTCGCCGTCGACGAACCAGCGGATCGCGTCGGCGGACCACTCGACGGCGTAGGTGTGGAACGCCTCGGCGGCGTTTTCGTTCGGGAACTCGTAGGCGTGGGCGACGTATTCATTGCGGGGCCAGGCGCCGCCGAAATGCAGGGCGCCGGTCGTCTCCTCCACGGCGCTGCCGCGGGATTCGAGAATGTCGATCTCCCCGCCGGCGGCCCAGCCGCCGTAGGGGGAATCGGTCGGCAGCATCCAGACCGCCGGCCAGATTCCCTGCCCGTCCGGCATCTTCGCGCGGACCTCGAAGCGGCCGAAGGTCCACTCGGCCCGGCCGCGGGTGCGGAGGCGGGCGCTGGAATACGGCTGCGTTTTGCCGTCGCTGGTGGTGTGCGGGTCGCGGTGAACGGCGAGGTGCAGCTTGCCGTCCCGCACGAAGGCGTATTTGTCCTCCACCCGGTAGGCCTGCCGCTCGTTGTTGCCGCCGCCGAGGTTGTTCTCCTCCTTGCCCCACTTGGTGAGGTCCAGCTGATCCCCGTCGAACTCGTCCCGCCAGACCAGCGCCCAGCCGTCCGGCCGGACGACGCGGTACTCGCCGGCGGGCAGCAGGCGGGTCACGGGCTCGCCGGTCCCGCGGAGGGCCGTGTCGACGTTCTCCCAGCCGTCGCCGTCGCGGCGTTGGATCTGGTAGAGCCGGCCGTCCTCGGTGGGGAAGGAGACCTGCACGGCCGGGGCGGTCGTCGCGTCGACGACCGCCGCGGGCGAATCCCCGGCGGGATCCGCCCCCAACAGCGTCGGGGCGAGCAGCAACGAAGCGAGGGCGAACACGGGCGGACGCGCGACGGTTGGGACGGGGAACGAGCCGCCCCAAGGGACCGCACCGACCGACCGGCGACAAGCCCGTGCGGATCGGCGGGGCGGGCGGTCGAGCGGCGGGACGCCGAGGGGCGGGCGGCGGTTGTGCGTCGCGGTTCGCCCCCGTACGCTGTCTCGATTTTCGCCCGTCCCCGGGGTGTTCCGTCCTCCGTCTCCCTTCTGGCCCGAGCCCCGGTCCGTGCGCGCCATTCTCTCCGACATTCACGGGAATCTGGAGGCGCTGGAGGCCGTCCTCGCGGACATCGACGCCCTGAACGACGGCGCCGGGGTGGACGAGATTTACTGTCTCGGCGACGTGATCGGCTACGGCCCGGACCCGGCCGCCTGCATCGATCTGGTCCGCGACCGCTGCTCCCTCACCCTGCTGGGGAACCACGATCAGGCCAGCCTGTTCGACCCGGAGGGGTTCAACAAGACGGCCGAACGCGCGATCTTCTGGACCCGCCGCACCCTGGAGAGCGGCCGCGGCGCCGCGGACCGGTTCGACTTCCTCGGCGAGTTGCCCCGCACCCACGCCGAACGCGGCGACACGCTGCTGTTCGTCCACGGCAGCGCCCGCAATCCGCTGAACGAATACGTGTTCCCGGAGGACATTTATAACGGGCCGAAGATGTCCAAAATCTTCCAGCTCGTCGGGCGGCACTGCTTCCAGGGACACACGCACATCCCTGGGGTGTTCACCGAAGACCTGGACTTTCTCAGCCCGGCCGACCTGGACGGGCAGTACACGCTGGGGGCCGCCAAGGCGCTGGTGAACGTCGGCAGCGTCGGCCAACCCCGCGACGGCGACGCCCGGGCCAGCTACGTCACGCTGGAAGGCGACCGCCTGACCTTCCGCCGCGTCGAGTACGACCACCGGGTCACGGCGGAAAAGATCTACGACATTCCCGAGCTGGACAACTACCTCGGCGACCGCCTGGCCAACGGGCAGTAGCTCTCTTTCCTAAGCCGGAGCCATGGCGCCGGCTTAGGGGGTCCTTGGGGTGGATGATTCGCCCCGCTCTGCGAAGATCACCCCGACCTGGGGAAGATCCCCGCCCCCCCGGCGAAGTCTCCCCAAAGCCCCCGTCGCGGCGAAGCCCGCTTCGCCCCGCCCCCGTTCTTTCGCCCCACCCGCGTTCGCCCCGTGCCGGACACCAAACCCGCCGCCCCGCCGGAGAGCAGCCGGTTCACCCTCTGGCTGGTGACCACGCTGGCGTTGTGGGCGCTGTGGTTCGGGTTCATCCAGCCGGCGTGGTTCCCGAATCAGAACGCCGCCCCGCCGCAGCCGGTCCAGTTGAAGGACGTCGGGGAGAGCCCCCGCGGGTTCCTCGCCGACGCCGACCGGGCCGCCGCCGACCGCCCCGCGGACGCGGACGCCGACGACGCGGACGACGCCGACGAACCGCCGGCGTGGGAGCCGAACCCCCGGAAGACCGTCACCCTCGGCGGCCTCACGCCGGCGGCCGCCAGGCTGGGCTACTACACCGCGACCGAGCTGACCAGCCGCGGCGCCGCCGTGGAGCGGATCACCCTCAACGACGGCCGCTACCGGGAGTTGGCCGACCGCGACGTGCCGCTGAAGGTGATCGGCAACGGGGACGCGGTGGTTCGCACCTTCCAGACCCGCGTCGACGCCCTCGACGCGGCCCTGCGGAGCCAGGGCACGGATTCGCTCCTCGCCGATTGGGAGCTGACGCGCACCATCCCCGACCCCGACGACCCCGAGGTGCTCCAGGGGGCGACGTTCACCCTCACGGCGCCGGACGGGTCGTTCGAGGCGGTGAAGACGTACCGCCTGCGGAAGGGCGCCCCGGACGAGTCCCCGGAGGACGTGCAGCGGGAGGGCGCCCGCGACAGCGACCCCCGCGGGTACATGGTGGATATGGACCTCACCCTGCGGAATCTCTCCGCCGACCGGCGGAACGCCCGGTTCACGGTGCAGGGCCCGGTCGGCCTGCCGCTGGAGAACGAGGAAAACACCCGCAAGTTCCGCGACATCGAGTTGGCGTACTTCGAGGACGCCGGCGAGTTGGAGACGACCTACCTCTCCGCCGCGGACGCGACCGAGGCGGTGAAGAAGCTGAAGGAAAGCCTCGCCGCGGACGCGGACATCCGCCGGATCGAGGAGGAGCTGGCCAACCTGCAACGGGACTTCGAAATCGCCGAGGTGAAGGCGGAGGCCAAGCCGGATGACGCGGACGCCGCCGCCGCCCTGACCCGCCTCCAGACGCAGATCGCCGCCGCGGAGGCGGCGCTGGCCGCCCGCGAGGAGGAGCTGGCCGACGTCGGGGCGCTGGCGGAGTACCGCAAGCCGCTGCGGTACGTCGGCACGGAGGTGCAGTACTTCGCCGCCCTGCTGTTCCCCCGCACCGGGGCCTCCACGCCGGCGCCGGCCCTGGAGGACGCCGAGGACGAGGAGGGCCTGCTGCCCGGCCTGGGCGACGTCTACGACGCCCCGGTGGTCGAAAGCGCCGTCCCGCAGGTCGTCGACGAGCCGGACCCGGAGCAGACGAACCTGAACGACATTTCGATCCGTCTGACCAGCGCCCCGGTGACGGTCCCCGCCGCCGCCGGCGAGGGGGACGACCTCGAACCGGGCGAGGCGACGCGGTCCTTCACGCTGTTCGCCGGTCCGAAGCGGCTGGACCTGTTGGAGCCGCTGGGGGCCGACGAGGTGATGGACCTCGGCTGGTTCGGCGTGATCGGCGGCGGGATGCTGTGGTTCATGACCCAGCTGCACGACCTGGGCTTCCCGTACTGGCTGGCGATCATCAGCCTGACGGTCTGCGTGCGACTGCTGATGTTCCCGCTGTCCAAGCGGACGGCCCTGATGGCCGCCAAGCAGAAGGCCCTCGCCCCCAAGATCGCGGAGATTAAAAAGCGCTGCGGCGACGACGCCCAGGCCGCCGGCCGCGAGCAGTGGGCCCTGATGAACAAATACGGCGTGAACCCGCTGATGGGCTGTCTGCCGGTCTTTTTTACCATCCCGGTGTTCATCGCGCTCTATAACGCGTTATTGAACAGCGTGGACCTGCGGCTGGCGGAGTTCCTCTGGATCGACAACCTCGCCGCCCCGGACAATCTCTTCCGGCTGCCGTTCCGCATCCCCTACCTCGGCTGGTTCCTGAACATCCTGCCGGTGACGCTGGCGGCGCTGTGGTTCTTCCAGCAAAAGCTGTTCATGCCCCCGGCCCAAACGCCGGAGCAGGAGATGCAATACAAGCTGATGGGCTACATGATGCCGCTGTCGGCCCTGTTCATCTATCACCTGCCCGCCGGCTGGTGCCTGTACAGCATCGCCAGCGCCTGCTGGACGCTGACCGAGCGCAAGCTGCTGGACCGCACCCGCAACGCCCAGCTCGACCCGGACGAGGACCTGGCCCCCCGCAAGAAGGGCCCCATCGGCCGGGCGATCGGCCGGGCGACGGAGAAGCCGATGGCCCGGCTCAAGGAGAAGATCGCCGAGGCCCAGGCCGCCGCCGAGGCCGCCCAGGCGGAGGCGACGAACCAGCAGCTCAGCCGCCGCGACCGCAGTTCCAACCGCAACGCCGGCCGCCCCGGCGTGAACAGCAAAGCCGCCCGCCGGGCCGCCCGCGGCGGGAAGAAGTCCAAGCGGTAGGGCCGCTCCGTGCCCCTGCCCGACCCGGATGAACCGATCGCCGCCCCGGCGTCCGCCCCCGGCGGGGCGGCGCGGGCGCTCGTCCGCCTCAGCGGGCCGGGGACGCCGCGGTTGCTGCGCACCCTCTTCACCCCCGCCGAGCCGGCCGCCTATCCCGGCCGCGGCGCCCGGCGGTTCGAAGGGGAACTCAAGCTCGATGCCTTTCCCGCCCCGGTCCCCGCGGCGGCGCTGGTCTGGCCGACGGACCGCAGCTACACCGGCCAGCCGAGCGCCGAACTGCACCTGCCCGGGTCGCCGCCGGTGGTCGAAGCGACGCTGGCGGCGCTGCACGCGGCGGGGTTCCGGCCGGCGGGGCCGGGGGAGTTCACCCTGCGGGCCTTCCTCGCCGGGCGGATCGGGCTGACCGAGGCCGAGGCCGTGCTAGGCGTCGTCGACGCCGCCGACCCGGAGGAGCTGCACACCGCCCTCAACCAACTCTCCGGGGGCGTCTCGAACCGGCTGGCCCCGGTACGTAGCGATTTAATGGACCTCCTCGCCGACCTGGAGGCCGGCTTGGACTTCGCCGAGGAGGACGTCTCCTTCATCGAACCGGACGTGCTGCGGGAGCGGATTGAAGCCGGCCGCAGCGCCATCGCGGCGCTGGCGGCCGACGCGGCCGGCCGCAGCGTGTCGACCACGGCCCCGCGGGTCGTGCTGGCGGGGCCGCCGAACGCCGGCAAAAGCTCGTTATTCAATGCCCTGTGCGGCCGGCCGGCGGCGCTGGTCTCCCCCACGGCCGGCACCACCCGGGACGCCGTGAGCGAAACGATCCGGCTGGGCGAGGCGACGGTCGAATTGATCGACACCGCCGGCGAGGAAGCGGCCGGCGACGACCTCTCCGCCGCCGCCCAGGCCCGCCGGGCGGAGACGTTATCGACGGCGGACCTCATGCTCCACTGCGTCCCCCCGGGCGGAGCGGTCCCCGAGGAGGCCGGCCTCGTGATTTATACAAAGGCGGATCTGCGTGCCGAGGAGCCGGACGGTCCGTGCGTCTCCGCCGCGACCGGGGCGGGGCTGGCGGAACTGAAAACGGCGCTTGCCGCGGCGCTGGAGCGGGCCGAACCGCGGCGCCACCTGACCGGCGCCACCGCCGCCCGCGGCGGGGCGGCTCTCAACGAGGCCGCCGCGGCGCTGGAGGCCGCCGCGGCGACGGTCGAACTGGGGGACGAACTGGTCGCCGCCGAGTTACGGACGGCGATCGACGCCCTCGGCGAGGTGCTGGGCGTGGTTTACCATGACGATCTATTGGGCCGCATCTTCGGGCGGTTCTGCATCGGGAAGTGAAGCGGTTCCCGTGCGGCCCGTG
>NZ_JBINJD010000218.1:0-7012 GCF_043951915.1 Alienimonas sp. DA493
TCCGGGCCGCCGACCGGATCCATTAAAAAAAAACGCCCCCGGCGAGCGTCGCTCGCCGGGGGCGTTCTTTACGATTCCCTTAACAGGCTGCGAATCGGCGGCTCAGAACTCGTCGCCGCTGATGGTTTCGCCGCCGTCGCGGGTGCCGAGCGCGCCCCAGACGCCGTAGGGGCTGCGGCCGCGGGTCACCGCGGCCTCGGACATGCCCTGGGTCTTGGAGTTGATCGTCTCGGAGATGGACCGCACCGACCCGTCGACCATGACCGCCTGCACGATGCCGGTGTGGTAGCTGCCGGCGGACATGATGGAGTCGTTCCAGGGGGAGCCGTCGTGGGAGCAGCTCGGGCCGTTGGGCGACAGGATCGTGTTAAAGCCGGACGCGTGCAGACCGCCGCCGTCCCAGAAGTTGCCGCCGCGATCGTTCAAGCTGGCGCTCGCCGGATATTTGCCGGGGTTGTTCGGGTCGCTCGCCTCCTGCAGGCAGGCGCTCGGGTTATCGAACCCAGAGGTGTTGTTGGGGAGGGTCAGCGAGCTGACGTTCGTCATACAACGGGACTGCCAGTTGGCGCTGTTGTCGTACCGGCCCATCTCCGCGAACAGCAGAGTGTTGACCGTCCCGTCGCGGGCGGCCTCGACGCTGAAGTAGCGGCCGATCACGAACATGCCGCGGTTGGTGGCGCGGTTGCCGTCGAACTCGCCGGCGCCGTCCGAGTTGTCCCCGGCGCACAAGCCGTAGTTCGTTTTGGCGGCCCAGCCCGGGTTCAGCGGGGCGTTGTCGGACGGGCAGAGGTAGGTGCTGATTACCTTCCGCATCGGCAGGTAAGCCGCGTCCCAGTGGGTCCGGCCGAACGGCCGCTCAAATTCGTCGTTGGGGTCGATCGTCCCGTCGCCGTTGTTGTCGTACGGGTTGGAGATCTGGTTCCAGAGCGCGGTCTGATCCATGAACGGCAGGATCATCACCAGCGGGGCGTACGCGTGACCGTGGGCGCGGGCGCCGGCGGACGGGAAAACTTTATAGGTACTTTCGTAGTTGTGGCAGGCCAGTCCGATCTGTTTCAGGTTGTTCTGGCACTGGCTGCGGCGGGCCGCTTCGCGGGCCTGCTGGACGGCGGGCAGGAGCAGCGAGACGAGGATCGCGATAATCGCGATCACCACCAGCAGCTCGATGAGGGTGAAGCCAGAACGGCGCCTGGCACGGAAGACTGACATGGAGAACTCCTAGGTTGCCTTCGAACGAAGGACTGGGGGTGAGGAAGCATCGAAGTCTAGGGATGGATCAGAGGTTGGCAATGGGATATCGCGCAGAGTAATTTCGAAAACACGCAAAGCCAGCCATCGCTCGAAAACGACCGGAACCTGCAGCATGTCCGCCCCGCCGCCCCGCCGTCGCTCCGTCGCGCTGCTGATCGAGACTTCCAATGCCTACGCCCGGGGGTTGCTGACCGGGATCAACGCCTGGCAGCGGGAGCACGAGGGCTGGTCCACCTTTTTGCCGGAGCAGGAGCGCGGGGCGCTGCCGCCGGAGTGGATCGAACGGTGGGGCGGAGACGGCATCGTCGCCCGGGTGGAGTCGCCGGCGGTGGCCGAGGTGTTGCTCCGCAGCGGGGCGCCGGTCGTCGACGTCAGTTCCGGCCGCTTTCTGCCGGAGGCCCCCTGCGTGGAGACGGACAACCACGCGATCGCCCGGGCGGCGTTCGATCATCTGACCGATCGCGGCTTCACCTCACTGGCGTTCTGCGGCGTGCCCCGCTTCCGCTGGTCCGCGGAGCGGCGGGACGCCTTCGCCGCCCTCGCTGCCGAGGCGGACCTGCCCTGCGACGTCTATCAATGCGAGCCGGGGGGGCACGGGGAGAAGCACTCCTGGATCCGGGAGCGGGAACGGCTGGGCGTCTGGGTGTCGGAGCTGCCCAAGCCGGTGGGGGTGATGGCCTGTTACGATATTCAGGCCCAGTTTTTATTAGACGTGTGCCGCGAGTTCGGCGTCTCCGTGCCGGAGGAGGCGGCGGTGATCGGCGTGGACGACGACTGGCTGCTGTGCGAACTGGCCACGCCGCCGCTCTCCAGCGTGATCCCCGACGCCCGCCGCATCGGTTACGAAGCGGCCTCCCGGCTGGATCAATTAATGTCCGAAAGGCCGGTCGATCCGGCGCCGATTTTTTTCCCGCCGCTGGGCGTGGCGACGCGGCAGTCGACGGACGTGCTGGCCATTGACGACGAGGACGTCGCCGCGGCGGTGCGGTTTATTCGTCAGCGGGCCAGTTCGGGAATTAACGTCGCGGACGTGCTGCGGGCGGTGCCGCTGTCCCGCCGGGCACTGGAGGACCGCTTCCGCACGATTCTCGGCCGCACGCCCCACGAGGAGATCGCCCGGGTGCGGCTGAACCGGGTGCGGCGTCTGCTGAGGGAAACGGACCTGCCGATCGCGGAGATCGCCGCCCGCACCGGCTATCGCTCCGCCGCCTATCTGTCCGCGGCGTTCCGCAAAAGCGTCGGCCAGACCCCCCGGGACTATCGGCGGGGCGAGGACGACTGACCCCCGTCGGACGGACAGAACGCGTCCCCCTTCGCTACCGTGCGGACGCCGCGGGCGATCGCGGCGCGGGCCACCCTTCGTTCTCACTCCTCGTCTCGGCCGCTGCGCCCGATGTCCCAGTCTCCTCCTTCAGAACAGGGCGGCGTTCCCGTCGTCGGCGTGGGCGCCAGCGCCGGCGGGCTGGAGGCGTTCCTAAAAATCCTCCAGAACCTGCCGGAGACGCCGGGGCCGGCGTTCGTGTTCCTGGTCCACATGGTGGCCGAACACCACAGCAGTCTGCCGGAGGTGCTCGGCCGGGTGACGGACATGCCGGTGCGGCAGGCGGCCGACGGGATGATCGTCGAGCCGCACACGGTCTACACGAACCCGCCGGACAGTCACGTGACGCTGGAGGGGGAGGTGCTGCGGACGCACAAGCGGCCGGCGCACGAGACGCCGCTGGCGACGATCGACGTGTTTATGCGGTCGCTGGCGGAGAGCCGCGGCGAGCGGGCCGTGGCGGTGTTCCTCAGCGGGGCCGACGGCGACGGGCCGGGCGGGGCCGAAGCCGTGGACGCGGCCGGCGGGCTGGCGCTGGTTCAGGATCCCGAGTCCTGCGAACACACCGGCCTGCCGAACGGCGTGATCGACCGGGGGTTGGCGCACCTGGTCATGCCCCCCCGCGCACTGGCCGCGGCGCTGGCGGAACTGGGCGACGGGAGCGACGGCGGCGCCGCGCTGCTGCCGGGTCACAAGCGCCTGGCCGTCGCCGACGGAGAGATGACCCGAATTTTCGCCCTGCTGCGGGAGGCCTGCGGGGTGGATTTCTCCCGCTACAAGCCGGCGACGATCCGTCGGCGGCTCCAGCGGCGAATGCTGATGCGCCGCTGCGATAGGGCGTCCGACTACCTCGCCCGCCTGGAAGAGCAGCCGGAGGAGGTGAACCGGCTGGCCGGCGACCTGCTGATCCACGTGACCCGGTTCTTCCGCGACCCGGAGACGTTCGAGGCGCTGGCGGGGGACGTGCTGCCCGCGATCGCCGGCCGCCGCGGCAAGGACGACCCGTTCCGCGTCTGGGTGGCGGGGTGCTCGACGGGGGAGGAGGCGTATTCCGTGGCGATGACGCTGATGGACTTCCTCGGGGACGGCAGCCGGACCACGCCGATTCAGATTTTCGCCACCGACGTCAGCGAGGCCGCCGTCGCCGAGGCCCGCGCCGGGGTCTACGGCAAGAGGATCGAGGCGGAGGTCTCCCCGGAGCGGCTGGAGAAGTACTTCGAGCGGGTCGACGAGGGGTACAGGGTCCGGCCCTCCCTGCGGGACGTGTGCGTGTTCGCCCGGCAGGATCTGACCCGGGACCCGCCCTTCTCGCGGCTGGACCTGGTCCTCTGCCGGAACGTGCTGATCTACCTCGGCCAACCGCTCCAGAGCCGGTTGCTGGGGGTGTTTCACTACGCCCTGAAGCCGGACGGCTTCCTGATGCTCGGCTCCGCCGAGAGCGTCGGGCCCCGCAGCGACCTGTTCGCCACGGCGGACAAGAAGCACCGGATCTTCACGAAGAAGCCGCGGGCGATGCGGCCGGAGATTGATTTCCCGGTGCACAGCGGCTTGCCGCGCGCCTTCGACGGCCCGCGGCGGCGGACGGCAGTCGGCGAGAGCGTGCAGACCCTCGCCGACCGCGCCGTGCTGAAACATTACGCCCCGCCGGGCGTGGTGGTGGACGGCGACCTGACGATCGTGCAGTTCCGCGGCCAGACCGGCCGCTACCTGGAGGCCGCCCCCGGCGAGCCGAACCTGAACCTGCTCAAGATGGCCCGCGAGGGCCTGCTGCACGGGTTGCGGGCGGCGACCCGCGAGGCCCGCGAGGAGGACCGTCCCGCCCGCCGCGAGGGGCTGCGGGTGCGATACAACTCCGACACGCTGACCGTGGACGTGGAGGCCGTCCCGCTGCACGACGACGGCAAGCGGCACTTCCTGGTGGTGTTCACTGAGCCCTCCGCCCCGAGTTCAGACCGCGGCGCCCCGCACGGCGCCCCGCCCGCCGGTGACGGCGATCAGGAAGTCGACCAGCTCCAGCGGGAACTGCTCGCCAACCGGGAGTACCTCCAGGCGATCATCAGCGACCTGGAGGCCTCCAACGACGAACTTCAGAGCGCCAACGAGGAGATCCTCTCCAGCAACGAGGAGCTGCAAAGCACCAACGAGGAACTCGACACCGCCAAGGAGGAACTGCAGAGCACCAACGAGGAGCTCAACACCGTCAACGAGGAGCTCCACCACAGAAACCAGGACCTCTCCCGGCTCAACGCCGACCTGACCAACCTGATGGCCAACGTCCATCTGGCCGTCGTGATGGTCGGGGCGGATCTGACCGTCCGCCGGTACACCCCGCTGGCGGCGGACCTGCTGAACCTGATCCCCGGGGACGTCGGCCGGCCGATCGGGCAGATCAACCCGAAGGTGGACTGTCCCGATCTGGAAGAATTGATCCAGGGGGTGCTCGACAGCCTCGAACCGGTGGAGATGGACGTGACCGACCCGGAGGGCCGCACCCACGTGCTGCGGGTCCGGGCGTATCAAGACGGCGACCGCCGCGTGGGCGGGGCGCTGTTGAGCCTGCTGGACGTGGAAGAGCTCCGCGTCCGCGAACGGGAGCTGACCGCCGCCCGCGACTTCGCCGACGCCATCCTCGACACCACGACCCAGCCGCTGGTCGTGCTGAACGACGCCCTGACGGTCGAGCGGACGAACCGGGCCTTCCGGCAGACGTTCGCGGTCGACGCCGAGGAGACCCACGGTCGCCGGATCTACGACCTCGGCGACGGCCAGTGGAACGTTCCGGAATTGCGCACGCTGTTGGAGGAGATCCTGCCGGAGAACGCCTCCTTCGAGGACTACCGCGTCACGCAGGATTTTCCCGGCATCGGCCGGCGGACGATGAGCCTCAACGCCCGCTGTCTGGAGGGCGACGGCCACCGCGAACCGCTGATCCTGTTGGCCGTCACCGACGTGACGCCGGGCGACGGGACCGCGGCGGACTGAACCTGTCGGATTCCCCCCCTTTTGCGTTCGGCCGCGCCGCAGTACACCGGGGCTTGCGACAGGACGCCGCACCCCGCCGCCGCACCCCGAGTTCGTCACGGAGGACGCCCTCGCCCCCGGAGGCTCTTCTTTCATGCCCACGCTGCACTCGCCGCATTCCTCCGCGCCGTCCCCGGCGGGGCCGGACTCCCTCCGTCACGAACTGGCCCTGCGAACGGAGCAGTTACGCACGCTGGAGAGCGAGAACCGCGACCTCCGCGAGACGCTGGAGCGGGCCCTGTCCGAGTACGAGGATCTCTACGATCTGGCCCCGGTGGCGATGGTCAAGCTCACGTCGCAGGGCCTCATTCGCTGCATGAACGCCGGCGCCGAGCGGCTGCTGCGCGTCCGCCGATCGGCGATGCCCGGTCTGCCGCTCCTGCAACGGATCCGGCGTGAGGATCATGCGGCCTTCCACGACTTCCTCCGCCGCTGCCGGACCGAACGGGAGACCGTCGAGGAGGAGGTGACGCTGCGAACCTGCGACGGCCGCGAGGCGCCCGTACGGCTGATCGGGCTGGCGGGGGGCGGGGAGGCGGACTGCTGTCAGACCGCCCTGATCGACCTGACGGAGCAGCACGCCGTCCGCGACGAACTCCACGAACTGAACGAGCGGCTGGCGGCCCGTACGCGGGAGGCGGAGGAGCGGTCCGCCCGCCTCGGCCGCCTGCACGCCCGCGTCGTCGACGCCGAGCAGGCGGAGCGGCGCCGGCTCGCCCGCCACCTGCACGACAACCTCCAGCAGGAACTCGTCGCCGCCACCATGCAGGTTCACCTGGCCCGGGAGATGGCGGGCGAATCCGGCGGCGAAATCGCCGACCGCCTGGGCGAGGTGCTCGAACGCCTCTCCCAGTCCGTCGCCGACGCCCTCACCGCCACCCGCACGCTGACGACGGAGCTGTCCCCCCCGCCGGTGCTGCACGAGATCGGCCTGCCGGCCGCTCTCCACTGGCTGGCCGACTTCTATGAGGAGAAACACGGCCTGACCGTGGAGGTCCGCTGCGACGAGGGGGAATGCTGCGCGCTCCCGCAGGACCTGCGCGTGCTGCTGTTCGAGGCGACCCGCGAACTGCTTCTGAACGTGGTGAAATACGCCGGCGTGAACACGGCGGAGATTCACCTCGACCGCCCGACGCCGGACCGCCTCCGCCTGACCGTCCGCGACGAGGGCGAGGGGTTCGAGGCCGGCGACATGCTGGAACGCCGCGACTACGCCACCGGCCTGGGCCTGTTCGGCCTCACCGAACGGCTCGCCGACGTGGGCGGCTCCGTCGACGTCACCACCGCCCCCGGCCGCGGCGTCGCCGTCTGCCTCGTCGTCCCCGTCTCCGCCGACCCTGACAAGACGCCCGAGGCGGATTAGCGCGTTCTCCCGTCGCAGTCGCAGGGGGCTTATGCCAGCGTCCCGGACCCTTGCCG
>NZ_JBINJD010000219.1:0-6898 GCF_043951915.1 Alienimonas sp. DA493
CGGCCGCGGGCGGGACGACCGGCGGCGCCGGCGGCTGGGCGGCGGCCGCCGCGGCGAACGACAGGAGGACGGCGAGGGCGAGGGGCCGGCCGGGGGCGGTCGTCATTCGGGCGACTGGGTCGGAAGGGACGGGAGGTCGGCGAACGGGTCGATCACGCCCGCCGGCGGGGCCGGCTCGGACGGCGGGGCGGTCTCGGACGGCAGGGCGGTCTCGGACGGGTCCGCCGCGTCGGCCGGGGCGTCCGGGTCGAAGAGCGGGGCCGGCGGGAGCAGCCGCGGCTCGGACGGCGACCGCTCGAACGGCCCCGCCGCGGGGTTCTCGTCCGAGAGCGACGGCAGCGGCAGCGGGGCCGGGGCGGGCAGCAAACGCGGCGGAGCGTCGTCCCCCGGCGGCGTGGCGACGTCCGCCGCGGGCGGCGGGGGCCCCTCGAACGGCACGGCGCCCGGCGGGAGCGGCCCGGCCGCGAACACGCCGGCGAAGTCCTGATACCGCGTCGCCAGCAACTCCCCGGCCCAGGCCCGCCACTGCGGGCGGGAGTCGAGCAGGACGAGCTCCCGCAGCATCGCGGCGGTCTCGTGGTTCGGCTCCATCGCCGCGTCGCGGGCCCGGGCGAGGTTCGCCAGGAAGTCCGCCACGTCCGGCCGCATCGACGAAGCGGTCGAGTAAGCGTCGATCGCCTCCGGCAGCCGGCCGGCCGCCTCCATGACGAGGCCGAGGTTGTTGTGCGGGCCCGGGTCGCCGGGCATCAGCCGGGCGGCGTACTCGAACTCCCAGGCCGCCTCGTACAGCCGACCGGCCACGTAGTGCAGGTGGCCTAGGTTGTTGTGGGCCGGCCCATACCGCACGTCGGCGGCCAGGGCCGCCTTAAGCTTCTTCTCCGCCCCCTCCAGGTCCCCGCAGGCGATCTTTTCCAGTGCCGCCTCGTTCGCCGCCTTCGCCGCGGCCGTGTCGGCCCCGGGGTCGGCCCGGACCGTCTCGTAGGGCAGGCCGTCCCCGCCGCCCTTCCCGTCCAGCAGCGAGGCGCACCCCGCCGCCCCGCACAGGGCCAACAGCGCCAGCCGGCTGAGGATCCGCCGGGGTCGGGGCACGGCGGCGGGTTCGGGAACGAGAGTTGTGGGCGACTACTTCGGGCCGGACGTTGTCGGATCGTAGATCAAACGGGTCAAGGCGAGGTTCGCCGACCACCGCTCCGGCCCGGCCGCCGCCGCGCCCGCCGGCCGGTCGGCCCGCGGCGGCGTCAGTTGGAGCGAGGTGACCGTCAGCCCCGGCTCGTCCTCGACGAGGGCCTCGAGGAATCGCCGCAACTCCGGCAGCGTCAGCGGGGCCAGCGACAGGCCGGTGGAGCGGGTGCGGTAGGCCGTCTCCCCGGCCCGCCGGGCCGGCCGCGGGTCCACGTCGAGCACCGCGTCCGCCGGCAGGCCCGCCGCCCGGGCGGCCCGGTCGACCCGCTCGGTGACCGCCTCCTCGGCGGTCGTCTCCGGGGCCGCGGTGGGGGCGTCGGATCGCAGGGCCCGGATCTCCGCCGCCAGCCGCCGGCAGTCCGCCAGTGTCTCCCCGGCGGCCTCCGCCCCCGCCGCGGCGGCCGAGGCCCGCAGCCCCGCCCACACGGCCGCGACCGCCAGCAGGCCCAGCGCCCCGGCCGCCAGCCGAGTTCCGTTCGGTCCGTTCATTCTTCGGCACCCGCGTCCGGGAGCGGCCGTTCGGCGGCGAGGACGAAGGTGACCTCCTGGCCGCTGCGGCCGCTCCGCGGGGGCGGGACGGTCAGCCCCGCCGCCCGCAGGGCCGCGGCGACCTTCGCCACGTCGCCTAACTCCTTCACCGCCCCGGAAAGGTCCGCCCGCTGGCCCTCGACACGCACGTCGTCCAGCCGCAGCGTCAGGTCCTCGGCGGGCGGCAGGGCGGCGAGGACGGCGGCCAGGGTGGCGACGGCGTCGGGCGACGCCGGGGCCGCCCCGGCTGCGCCCCGCAGGCCCGCCGCGGCGGCCCGCTCGCTCTGCAGCCGGCTCAGGACCGCCAGCGGCGCCCGCTGCCCCGGGAACAGGTCTCGAAACGCCTCCTCGGCGGCGATCTGCCGGTCGGCGGCGAGTTTTTCGAGCCGGTCCGCCCGCCACAGCAGGGCGGCCGTCACGGCCAGCAGCGAGAGGGCCAGCGAGGCCCCCAGCGCCCGCAGCGGCCCCCGCACCGCCCGCAGCGGGTCCGGGTCCGCCAGCGGCCCGGTCCGCAGGTCGACCGGCGGGTCCGCCTTCCCGGCGAGGACCCACGCCGCCCCTGCCGCGGCGGCCTCCTCGAACGACGGCCCGCCCGGCTCGCTCACCTCGAACGCCCCCGCCAGCCGCCCCCGCAGCTCGGCGGCGAGGGTCTCGTCGGGGACCCGCAGCACGACCCGCGGCGCCTCCGGCCGGGTCAGGGCGAGGGCGTGGAGAACCCGGGCCGCGGCGGCCGGATCGCGGGCGGTGCGGGCCCAACCCCGCGGGGCGCCGGCGGCGTGCTCGACCAGTTCGAGCCCGTCGGCCGTCTGCCAGACCGTAACCGCCGGCGAGCTTATCGTGCGGGGCTGCGGCTCCCCCGGCCCGGCCAGCAGGGCCAGCGGCGTGATCGACCCGACCGGCGTCCCGCCCTCCTCCAGCGCTGCGACGGCCGGCCCCAGCCCCTCGGCCGGGGCGGCGACGCCCCACGCGGCCCCGGGCGTCTCCGGCCGCGGGACCGGCAAAAAGTCGGCCGCCAGCCCCTCGGCGGCGACCGGCAGCCGGCCCTCCAGGTCGAAGAGCAGGGCCTGCCGGTTCGCCCGCCGCCCCGGCCCCGCCGCCGGCCCGCACAGACAGGCCGACCAGGACGGGGCGAGTAACGCGGGGGCGGTGGGCTTGGACATCAGGGCGAGGATATGCAGGTGCCGTGTGCCATGCTCTCACCGGCCGGCGGAGCGGAGCGGAGCCGGACGGGGTGAGCATGCGAGCGGCTCCCGATCACCGCGTCACCTCCCCGAAGTCCGGCAGCGACCCCACGTCCAACGCCAGCGGCCCGGTGCCCGTCCCGGCGTAGTCGGCGGCGCTGCTCCACGCCCACTCCTCCGGCCGCCCGCACAGCCCGCGGCGGACCGGGTTGGCGTGGATGTACTGAATCTCAGCCAGCACGGTCCCGGCGTGGGTGAGGTTGCGGTCGTACCCGCCGCCGCGTTGCCAGAAGCGGTACGCCCGCTTCCCGTTGGGCTGTTCGTCCAGCATCCGCGGCAGAAACTCGGGGGCGTGCGTCTTCACCCACGCCACGGCCCGGCGGGCGACGCTGATCTTGACGCTCTGGCGGAACGCGGCCGTGTCGTACTCCGGCTCAGTCGGGCAGACGAGCAGGTGCAGATGTTCCGGCATCAGCACGTACGCCCAGACGTCGAACGGGTGTTTCGCCCGCGCCCGGTCGATCGCCTCCACGACCCACGTGCGGGAGCGGTCTCGGTCGAGGAACTTGCGCCGCCGCCAGCAACTCCAGGTGAGGGCGTGGGCGTGCCCCGGCTCGTCAATCCGCTTGAGGCGTTTGCGGTGCGGCATGAGGAACTCCGGGATCGAACGCCCACAACCTACAGACCCTCATGCCGCGTGTGCCATGCTCTCACGCCGCAGCGGAGCGTCAGCGCAGCGGAGGCGGGTGAGCATGCGGGGCGACTCGGCCCCGCTCGATGCAGGCGGGCGTCGCACTCCATGCTCACCCCGCGGCGGGCCGGGCCGATCCACATAGCCACGACACACACGCCGCGGTGAGAGCATGGCACACCGCGTCAAGAAACATGCCACCCCGCCGTCACCCTCGCCGCGGTGAGAGCATGCCACCGAACGCCGTGAGCTACAGGAGGAGTTTTGTCGCCGCAAGCTCCTGCGCCCGTTGCCGTTCGGCCGTCGTGGCGGGGCGCAGTTTGGGCGGACGCGGCGGGCGGTCGTGCTTCTTTTGAGGCCGGTCGCGGGGGCGCTTCGGGCCGCGGCGCGGCCGGCGGTCGATCACGCAGGCCGCCAGTTCGCTTTTGATCTGCCGGGTCCACCGACCCCCGCGGCGGACGGCGTGACGCAGCCGGCGCCGCACCGTCTTTAGGCTGCGGGCCGGCGACCAGCCCGCCGGATCGCCGCCGGCGGCGGCGACCGCCCCGGCCGTCAACAGGCCCAGCAGCAGGACGGAGAGGATCAGCCATTCCGCTTCGCAGAGGGCTCTGGCGGGGTTGCGGCTCCGCAGCGTCCGCGATCGCAGGGTCTGCTTGGCGGTGCGGAAGAAGACCTCCACGCCCCACCGCCGGCGATACAACTCCGCCGCCCGTTCGTCCGGCAGGTCGGCCGCCGACAGGTTCGTCAGTAAATACACGTTCGGCACGTCGGGGCGGTCGGTCTCGAGCTCGATCGCCCGCAACGACAGCGGCGGGCGGCCGGCCCGCCGCTTCGCCTCCGGCCAGAGCCAGACCTGCTGACCGCCGCCGCACGTTCCGTCGGCGTGCTCGCACGCGGTCAGTTCCGCCAGCAGCGTGCGGTCGGCCCCGACCCGCATCAAGAAGGCGCAGCCGGCGGCGTCCAGCCGGCTCAGCAGGTCGAAGTGCGGAAAGCCCGCGTCCGCCAGCAGCAGCGTGCGATCGGGCAGGTCGCCCAGCATCCCGTCCAGATGCCGGAGTTCGCTGGCGGTCCCGGCGCCCAGCCGGGCGGCGTACGGCAGGCCGGTCCCCAGGTGATACAGGACCGTCGCGGCGACCTGCGGGCCGGTCCCGCGGCGGCCGGCGGAGCCGAACGCGGCCTCGTTGGCTTCGGTTCTGGGCGCCTCGAAGCGGCTGCCGTCGGCGGCGAGCACGAGGAAGTCGCGGTCGCCGAACCGCTGGCGAAAGGCGTCCGGGGCCACGGCCCGGACCTGCGCCCGCAGGCGCGTCCAGATCGCCTCGGCCAGCGGACGCTGCGTCGAGACCAGGGCGTCGGCGAAGCCGGTGAAGGTCCGCGGCAGTCGCCGCCAGCGTTTGCGTCCGGCCAGAAAGGCCCGCGTGCGGTCGAAGGCGACGGCCCGCAGCCGCGTCTCCTGCCACGGGATCAGCAGCGCCGCGCAGGCCAGCCGCTGGGGCGTCCAGCCCCGCCGGCCAGGCAGTCTGAGGCCGGAAAAAAGCGGGGCGGCAGACGGTCTTCAATAGCGGCGATCAGGCGGTCGCCGTAGGTTGGATGCACGGGTTCGGTTCCTTCCGTTCGGGCTTCGCGGGGTGCTGCCAGGCACAAAACCGCGACCCTACGCAGGAGCCGAACCCGTTTCACGTCCGGCGGTTACGACGAATCACGCCCCGCCCAAGCTCACGGCGTTCCATGCCACCCAGAATTAGGGCAATGCCACCCGCCCGGTGAGAGCATGGCACACAGATTTAGAGCAATGCCACCCGCCGTATGACCTCTTTCCAGTCACCCGTCGCCTCCCCCCTTTAAACCTCGTCGAGCAACACAGTATCGTACACCCCGGTCACCCTCGCCTGCTGCTAACTGATCTCAACCCTGTTGCTAACCAACTCGTACTCGTCCTCCAGCAACCATAGCTTCAGAGCTTCGTAGCCGTCAGCCTGGAATACCACCTTTCCGCCTTCTTGTGGGTCAACAACTTCATAGGTTCCGGTGTCCGCGCGCACAAGAAGCAAGTAAGGAGGCACCAGCCCTAAGTCAGCCCACACTTCATACCATCCGGTCATGATGCAGGTCTCGTTCTTGGAATAACATGGTAGCAGCCAGTCTCTGCCTTTAATTTCAGTTCTCCGTAATGCAGAGGGATCTTGTTTCCCTGTGCGTCGATTCGGAATCCGATTGGCTCATTGAAATATTTGCCATATCGCTCCCATCCGCGAACGGTCCCTAAGCTGTCGCCGCACCTTAGTAGCTCTTGCTCTACTCTGCCGAGCGTCGCTTTGTCCTTGAAGACATGGGCAGAGCCGTCCTTGCGAATCAGCCTTGCGGACTCGGAAGTATCCGGCAGGTGCTTATTAAGGTGCTTTAGTTCGTACGAGAGGCCTTGGCGGCAAAGCAGTCCCCTTGGGGCGGTGCCGGCTGCAGCAGTAGCTGAGTTCCCGCTTACGCACCTCGTAGTCGCGGCAGCGGCCGCATTGCCGGGTGCAGCTACCCTTTTGAAACATAAGAACGCAAACCCGTGCCCGGCGGCCCTGCCGACGCCCTCAGGGGTCTGGATGTACTCGCAGGCGTCGTTGAAGGTCTTCGTGCACTCCGCGTGGTACCCGACGGGATCTCCGATAATCGTGCCTAACTGCTCGCACTGCCCTGCGACTGACATAGCCCACAGATCTTCGCCTGAGGTCGGTACGTAGTCGCCGGCCGTCAGGAAGAATCCACGAAACATCTGGTCCGGCACGGGTTCCGGCGGACAATACGGCGTGGGTGCCGGGCCTATCGATGGGAGCTCACTAGGGGGCGGAATGTAGGGCACGCCGTAAAGGGCGCACGACTCAGCCGACCTCGGCGCCATATATGGACGCCAGTCGGGGTGCTGACGAGCGGCCATCATCAGGCCGCAGAGTCCTCCTCTAAGACCAGTTGGGTCGACGAGGAACTTTACAGCGTTCCCGACGTACCTCATCAGGTTGGCGTCCCCCGCCGCGAAGCCCAGCGGGTCTTCGCTGACGAACCGCCCGGCGACCGGGTCGTACCACCGCGCCCGGTAGTAGTACAGCTGCGCGTCCGCGTCCCATTCCCGCCCGGTGTAGGCGTAGGCCGGCGGGCCGCGGGTCGGGTCGGACTGGCTCAGCACGCCGCCGTAGCTGTCGAAGGCGAGGTGGTCGACGACGCTCACGCCGCCCGACGCCAACTCCGCCCAGTCCCGCACGCTGCCCTGGTGGTCGCCCAGGGCCCAGGCGACGTCGCCCGAGCCGTCCTCGACGGCGAACAACTGGTCGGCCCC
>NZ_JBINJD010000021.1:0-47955 GCF_043951915.1 Alienimonas sp. DA493
CTCACGGTCGCGGCTCCAACGGGGGGCGAGCAGGCTCATCGCAGCTCCCGCACGTCGCGGTACTGGTAGCCGCCGTTGTGTTCGGCGGCGAGTTGGGCGACTTCGCCGCTGCGGATCGTATCGGGTCCGTGTCCGAACTTGACGCAGTGGATGCGCGTGCCGTGCTTGTTCACGCGCCGCAACGTGCTGCGCTCCCCGGGCGACAGGCCGGTCTTCCCGTCAGTGAGGAAGAAAATCGCCTCCGGTTCGAGTTCTAGCGCCGTCTGGAGAGCCGTGACCGCCTGGGTGCCGCCGCCGGGGATCACGGAGCCGACGAACTGCCCGGCGAGGGTCTTGTTGAAGCCGGTGGCGAAGTAGAAGCCGTCCTCCATCCGGGCCCGCTCCGTCATCGGCTTGACCGTGTCGTTGAAGAACAGGATCTGGAAACGCTGCCGCGGGCCGAGCGTGGCGAGGCTGGCGAGGGCCTCCCGCTTGGCGATCGCAAACTCGTGGGCGGCGTCCATGCTCCCGCTGCAATCGATCACGTAGACGAAGGTCTCCGCCTCCGCCCGCAGGCCGAAGAACTCCGTCACCCCCCGCTTGGCGGCCCCGCCGAGGCTGCCGGGGTCGGCCATCGGGCCGAGCGGGGCGTCCAGGGCCCCGCCGCTGGCGGCGGGCGGACCGGCCGCGGCGCCGACGCCGGCCCCAAGCGTCGACGGGGCGTCGTTGGTCGGCTCGGCGGTGCGGTTCGCCTCCTGAGCGTCGAATTCCGCGGCGCTGGAGAGCGGGTCGGCGGTCGGTTGCGGCGGGGCCTCCGTGGCGGCGGTCGCTTCGGCGGGGGAGGCGGCCGGGTTTGGGCTGTCCGCGGTTCCCTCATCGGATCGCAGGCGGATGCCGACTTCGCGGAAGCCCTCGGCGGCCTCGCCGTCGCTATTCGAACCGGCGCAGCTCCGCAGTTGCGTGGCGACCAGCGCCAGCAGGGCGGCGTGCAGCACGACGCTCGTCAGCCAGCCGGGCAGCAGGCCGGACCGCTCCCGCCGCGACGGGGCGAAGGTCGGCGGGCCGGCGGCCGGGGCGACGCCGTATCCGGGGGCGGGGGCCGTCATTCGGAATTCGTCCCGTCGGCGTTCTCGTCCTCCGCGGCGCCCGCCGGATTCGGCAGGCCGGCGGTGCGGGCCCGGACGACGGCCGGCTCCGTCAGGTCGTCCACCTCCACGTCGTCCGGCAGGGTGAACGTGAAGGCGTCGTCCGGCAGCGCCACGTTCACCCGGATCGCGGAGAGGTCCAGCGTGAGCATCGGGATCCGCGGGCCGTTCTCGGTCTGCGACCAGTACCGGATGCGGTGCGGGAACAGCGTTTCCTCGTCGAGGTAGACCGTCACGCCGGTCGGCGGCGGCGGGTCCGGCAGCAGTTTGCGTTCCTTGGCCCGCTCCGCAAACACCGCCCGCACGCTCTCGGTCCAGCGGCCGGTCAGCACGAGGTAGGGGCGGTCCGCGATCGTTTCGATCCGGGGCTCCTCCCACCGCATCGACGTCCGCAGGGAGGCCAGCACGCCCGCCAGGCCCCCGCAGGCCAGATCCCCGGCGAGGCTCGCTCCGCTGGCGCGGGCGGCGGCCTCGGCCCGCACCGTGCGGACGTTGCGGCGGGTCACGGCGACGCGTTCGTCCAGGCCGTACTGCGTGTGCATCACCGCCCCGTCGCAGATCTGAAGCAGGGAGGGCCCGAGTTCCTGCTGTTCCGGGGCCGGGTTCAGTTCGAACCGCACGCGCCCGCCGTCGGCCAGCAGCAGGCGGCCCTCGCTGTCGAAGCGGTGCCCGCCGACCACCGCGGTCTGCCGGAGGTTCGCCGACAGCGACGGCACGGCGTTCACCCGGGCCCGGGCCTCGTCGAGGATCCGCCCCGCGGTGCGGCGGGTGTCCGGACGGGGGGCGGCGACGGGCGTTTCGTCCCCCGCCGGGCCGGTCGGGGCGCCCGCCGGGTTCGGGGGCGAATCCTTCGCTCCCGCGGCATTCTGGGCCGTTCCGACCAAAGGTGCATAAAAGAGGAGAAGCGAGGCGGCGAGAAGTCGCGGGATCATGGGCGGGGGCCTCGCGGCGGGGGTGCGACTGAACCGTTTTGGCGGATGGCGACACTCGGACCGAAGATCGCGGCGCTGACCGTCCGATTCCTCCGGTGCGGTCCGCGCTGATGCACGGGTCGCGTCGGCAGTCTACGGGGCGCCGGCGGAATCGGTCGAGACGGTTTGAACGGCCCGCGGTCTCGCGGGGGTTCCTTCCCGGTCGCTCCCCCGCCCCCCGACCGCCGCGCCCCGGGCACGCCCGCCCGCGGGGACGACACGACACGCGAACCCCCGGTCGTTCCGGGCCCCCGGCCGCTCCGGGAGCCCCGGGGAGGCCGGTTCCCGGACGGTCCGGGTCGCGTCCGAGAACCATTCGCAACAACCGTCGGCGGGCACTGACGCACCGTCCAAACTCAACCCTCGGAGGGGTTCCCATGAAACTTTACCTGTTCGGATTGGCCACGACCGTGGTCGTCTGCGTGGGCTGCGCGGTAGACGGAACGCCGGGTTCCCACACGCCGGGTTCCCACCGGGGCAAGGAATACGTCGCCCCGCCCGCGGCCATGCTCCAGCATCCCGGCCCGATGATCGACGGCCCCGGCCCGGGGGTCCTGCCCCCGATGGCCGGCCCGATCCGGCAGACCGCCGCCCAGTGCCCCGCCGATTGCCCGCCCGGCCTCGCCGGCCCGGCCGGCGGCTACGGCTCCGCCGCCCCCGGCGGCCTGCCCGGCGCCCCGGCGACTACGCAGGTCAGCTTCGTCAACCCCCCGGGGATGACGATCGGCTGGCAGAGCGGCGCCGTCTACGCCGAGGACCAGCTGGTCGCCCCGGCCCGCTATAACTTCCCGCAGGCCGCCGTCTACCGGCTCAAACTCAGCGATATCCCCGGCCGTCCGGGGCTGACGCTCTACCCGACCCTGCAACTGTTCCCGGCCCAGCCGGAAACCGCCGCCTACCTGTCCCACGTGCCGGTGCCGGTCGAAGTGACCGCCGAGGACCTGGACAACGTTCGCAGCAACAACTTCGTCACCAAGGTCGTCTACCTGCCGGACGCGGAATACCAGGACCTGGCGATCGTCGGCGTGGAAACCCTCGTCTCCACCCGCCTCGATCCCGGTCAGGACCCGGTCGCCCTGGCCGAGCAGCGGGGTACCCTGCTGGCGGTCTTCCGGATGGGCGGCATCGACCTGGAGATGCCCAGCCGCCCGCTGCCCGGCAGCGGCGTGAGCCCGGTCAGCTTCGAGGGTGAAGAGGGCGGCGTGGAGCAGGTGGACTACAGCTACCAGGGCGAGCTGGGCGAGTTCGCCCCGCCGATCCCCATCGCCACCACCGGCACCGGCCCGATCGGCGTGCCCGCCCCGCAGATCGTCGCGGAAACCGGCGTCGGCTACCCCGGCCCCGGCCAGCCCGCCACCCTGCCGGTTTACGGGATTCCCAACGTCGGCACCCCGATCGGCCTGCCCGGCCCGCCGCACCTGCCCTACGGCGGCCCCGCCGGCCTCCAGAGCCACACGATGCGGAACCTCACCGACGTGCAACTGCCCCGTCCGGTCGAGCATCAGCTCCACGACGTGAAGCACAAGCCGGGCCTGAGCCTGCCGGATCCCGTGGCTTACACCTACTACGAAGAGAACCACCCGCACTACAGCGCCGGCGAAGTGAAGTATCCCGGCCCGCTGGTCTCCCCGGGCACCCCGATGCCGCCCGCCCCGCACGGCACCGGCTTCAACGTCGGCCCGTACTCGGCCGGCCCCGCCGGCGCCCCCCCGGTTCGCAACGACTACCACGACCACCACTGAGTCCGGGTGAGTCCGGTGAGCCCGGTGAGTCCGGGTGAGTCCGGCCCCCGCCCGATCGTTCGGGCGGACCGGAGGCGAGTCGAATCGAGACGCGAGAGGTGAAGTTTCCGCCGGCGGCCCGCACCGCTGGCCCGTGAGCCGGGAGTCCCGCGAGGGGCTCCCGGCTTGCGGCAGTGAGTCAACCTGAGAGTCAACCGAGAGTCGGGCGGAGACCGCGGGCCGTCGCCGGGAGTCCGGCGGGAGTCGGCGAAAGTTCCGCCCGTCGCCCGTCCCCGCCCGAATCGGCCGGTCTCCCCCATGCCCCGCCCGTCCCTCTCCGACTTGCGGGCCGCGGCCCTGCTGACCCTCGCTGCGGCGTGCGTCGTCGGCGGGACCTCCGCGGCGTCCGCTCAGGGGTTGCGGCGTCCGCAGGACGGCACGCCGCTGCCCCCCCTGGCGGACACCCCCGCCGGCGCCCTCGGCGCCCGGGCCGTGCTGCTCGACCCCGCCCGCCGCGGGTTCATGACGGTGAACGTCTCCGCGGCCGGCGGCGGGAACGTCGAGATCTACGCCGAACCGTTCGCCCCGCCGGTTCCCGTCGGCGGCGACCCCGCCGCCCCGGAGGGCGAGGCCGGCGGCTCGCTGGTCCGGCTGTGCGTGGGGCGCACCTACCGGATGCGGATCGCCGACATCCCCGACCTGCCGCCCGAGACCACGCTGTTCCCCAGCATCGAACTGGTCGATCGGCTGCACCCGCCCGACGGGCTGGCCAGCGCCTTCCCCCTGCCGGTCAGCATCACGCCGGAGGAGGCCGCCCAGGCCGCCGCCGGGGCGCTGATCACCAAGGTGATCTATCTGGAAGACCCGGACCTCGCCCCGACGACCTGGTTCCGCGGCCCGCTGCGGCGAACCGACCTGCCGCCCAACGCCGACCCCCTCGCCGAGGGCGACGCCCGCGGCCGGGTGATCGCCGTGGTGCGGCTGGGCGGCCGGACGCCGGACCTGCGTCGGCCGGAGCGCTCCTTCTACGGCACCGGCGGCCCCGTCCTGCCGGCCGCCCCGGCGGACGTGAACCTGCCCCCGCTGCCGCCGGTCACCGACGCGGTCACGCAGGTCTCCGCCGTGGAGCCGGCGCCGGAACTCGAGGCGGTCGAACCGGTCATGGAGATCGTCGGCCCCGGCGTTCCCCGTCCCGAGGGCCGGGCCGCGCTGGGCCTCGGCTCGCCGGTCGAGGCCTGTCCCGTTGAGGACTGCCCGCCCGCGGCCCGCCCGGCGCCGCGGTTCGCCCCGCCGGTGCACTGCCCGCCGGGCGGGGTGCGGTACGGGGCGCTGCCGCCGGTCGGCGGGGCCGTGCTGGATTGCCGCGTGCCCGGCCCCTTCTGCCCGCCGGAGGTGCGGCCGAAGGACGAATACCTCTGCGACGGCGGCGACCGGCGGCGTCCCGCCGGCACGACCGACTACCTCGGCGGCCTCGGCGGGTTGGACCCGGAGGACGCGGTGGTCCGCTTCCGCGGCTCCGACGGCGAACTGCACGTCTGCCCGACGAACCGCGTCTGCATCTACGCCCCCCGGTTTGCGGAGGTTCGCACGCTGTTCGGCGTCGTGGCGGACACCCGCTACTCCGGCCCCGCCGACCTCGCCCGCACCGCCCGCAGCAGCGTGGACGTGATCGACGTGCCCACCGGGCTGGTCCGGCAGGACGTGCGGCCCGACGCCGCCCGCGTCCGCAGTCGCGCCTCCGGCCTGGCCGTGAACGCCCCCTGGAGCGCCCTCTCCGACGTGATCCGCCGTCAGCAGAACGTGCGGTACGTCGAGACGTTGAAGGCGATCACCAACGAGCAGGCCAACCTCCGCACCGGCGTCTCCTCCGCGGAACTGGCCGAACAGGAGGACGCCGCCGCCGTCTGGACCCGGGCCGACAACCCGGTCACGTTCTTCGTCGGCGCCGCGACGGCCACCGCCGTCGGCACGACCCGGCCGCAGGTGATCGTCGGGGTGGAGGACAAGCGCAAACCCGGCCTGCTGTGCGTGCGGAAGTACGCCGACAAAGCCTTCGCCGCCCCCGGCGACGTGGTCACCTTCACCATCGCCGTGGAGAACCAGGGCCAGAAACCGCTGTCGGAGATCGTGATCCTCGACAACCTCACCCCCCGGCTGGACTACGTCGAGGGCAGCGCCGAGGCCACGATCGCCGGCGAGATTCAGGTCACCCCCAACGGCGAGGGCAGCGGCATCGTCCGCTTCGTCCTCACCGAAGACCTGGACGGCGGCGAGAAAGGCAAGCTGACGTTTCAGACCCGCGTGCGGTAGCCGGCGGAGGCTCCCCCGGCTCGCCGTCGCCGATCGGCGACGCGCCCGGGACGACGTGCGACGGGCGGAACGGTTACGGTAGGCTCTGTCCGGAACCCGCCATGACCGATTTTTCCGACTCCCTGACCCCCTCCTTCTCCCCCGCGATGCCGGTGCGGGGCACCGTCCCCGGCGCCCCGGACTCCGACCCCGCCGACCAGCCCCTCCCCGAGGGGCTGAACCACCCGACCACCTTCACCCTGTACCGCCACGGCGAGGTGACGGCGGTCGGCTGGGACGGCGCCGCGGAGATCGACCCCGATCCGGAGGAGTTCCTGCGGGAGGTCGCCGACCTCGCCGCCGGCGCCGACGCCAAGGCGCTGGCGGTCGATCTGACCGGGCTCGAACGCTACCCGCCCGGCCTGCTGGGCGGCCTGCCGGAGTTGACGCGGCGGGGCGTCCGCGTGCTGCTGTTCAACCCGACGCCGGACGTGCGCGAGATGCTGCGGGTCTCCCACCTCGACCGCCAACTCGGCGTGCACGACGTCGACGTCGCACCGTCGCGCTGAGGGCGTCGGGAATGAATTGGACCGACGACCCCGCCGCGGTCGGCCTCGACCCGGCCCGCTGGGCCCGCGTCGCCCCGCTGACGGCACGCCTCTGCGGCGAAGCGGCCGCGGCCCTCTGCGTCGGCCGGGGCGCCACGGCCCTGCGGCCGCTCGCCTCCGGCGCCGTCGCCCCCGCCGGCCCGCCGGCCGCGCCGGAGACCCGCTTCGCCGTCGCCTCCCTGACGAAACCGATCGTGACGACGCTGGTCCTCGCCGCCTTGGAGCGGGGGGAGCTGTCGCTGGGGGAGCGGGTCGTCGACCGGCTCCCGGCGTTCGGCGGGGGGAAGAAGCGGGCGGTCCGCGTGAGGCACCTGCTCACCCACACCTCCGGCCTGCCGGACCTGCTGCCGGACGATCTGGAGCTCCGCGAGGCCGGCGCCCCGCTGGAGACGTTCCTCGACCGGGCCGCCGCCGAACCGCTGATCTTCGAGCCCGGCCGGGGCGTCGCCTATTCGAGCCTCGGCTTCGCCGTGCTCTGGGCGCTCCTGAACGACGGCGACCCGACCCGGGCCGGCCGCCTGCTCGTCGAGCGGGTTCTCGAACCCCTCGGCATGACCGCGACCGCCCTCGGCCCGGCCGGCCTGCCGGGGGCGACGGACGGGCCGATCGCGGCGGTGCGCACGCCGGGGCGGGCGTCGGCGGGCACGCGGGTCTCCGTGTGGAACAGCGATTATTGGCGATCGCTGGGGGCGCCGTGGGGCGGGGCGGTCTCCACCGCGGCGGACCTCGGCCGCTTCTGCGCCGCCTGGACGACCGGCGGCGGCCCGGTTCTCAGCCCCGCCGCCGTCGAGACCGCGACGGCGAACGCCCTCGCCCCGATGCGGCAGATTCCCGAGGAAGAGCGTCGCTGCCGCCCGTGGGGCCTGGGCTGGCGCCGCGTCTGGCCGGCCCACGCCGCTTACTTCGGCGATCTGCTGCCCCCGGAGGCCTTTGGCCATTGGGGTTCGACCGGCTGCGTGATGTGGGCCGACCCGCGGAGCGGCCGCTGGGCGGTGATCCTGACGACGCACCCGCAGGACCCGGAGGGGGCGATCTGCGGGCGGTTATCGAACGCGATCGCCGCGTCGTTCGCCGCCGAGCACCAAGGCGACGGCGACGCACTTGCGGATTGCCCGCGGGGCGAATAGATTCTCGCTCCCCCGCCGAACCCACGGCCCCGGTCGCGTGTCGGAGGGGAACAAGTGCCCGCCCGGGTGGCGGAATTGGCAGACGCGCTGGCTTCAGGTGCCAGTGGGGGCAACCCCGTGGAGGTTCGAGTCCTCTCCCGGGCACTTGACGTAACGCCGGCTGAACATGCGACTTGCGGTACTCGCCCATGTGGGGCGACGGGGTTGGGCGATGGTCGCCGGGGGCGGATGTCGCGTCGCTTTCTTCCATGGGGCGTCGGCCGATCGGCCGTGTTTCCGGGGAAGAGCGTCCAAGATCCGGTCGGTCGGGCGCGGTGACGCTTTCGCGGGGCTTCCTCTCCTGATCGAGGTGAGCCTGCCGTTCCGGCGGTGGGATTGGGTTCTCAGTCCGTCAGGACGACGATCCGCTCCAGCGTGGGGTCGGCGGCGTGGACGGACAGCCCCGCCGCCGCGGCCGCGTCGGCGGCCCGCAGGACCGCCGCGGTGACCTCTTCGCCCGGGCAGGCCAGCGGAATGCCGGGCGGGTAGACCGCAATCACCTCGCCGGCAGTTCGCCCCGCCGCGTCGGCCCGCCGGACGGCTTCGGTCGGCCGCGGGACGGCCTGACGGGGGGAGAGCCGCACCCGCGGCTCCGGCAGTTCGGCGCCGCTTCCGTGACCGCCCGTCCCCGGCCGGCCCGGCGGCAGCGCCGCGAACGTGTCGACCAGGCCGGCCCAGGCGGATCGGTCGTCGTCCGGCCCGAGGACGAACACCACGTGCGTCCGGTCGCAGAACTCGTGTTCGATCGCCCGTTCCCTCAGGGCCCGCTCCACGGCCGGGCCGTCCGCCCCCGTGCCGGAGACGTCCACCGCCAGGCGGAACGGGTCGGTCGCGGCGAAGTCCGCCGGGTCGCAGCCCGGTCCGGAAAGCCGCACGCCCGGCAGGGCGGCGAGCGTCGCGCGCAGGGCGGAGACCTCCGGCAGGGCGGCGGCGAAACGGTCGCGGCCGGCGCCGTGCAGCCACTGCCGGACGGCGTCGAGGGAGGCGAGAACGAGGTTGGAGGGGGAGGTGGTCTGGAGGAGGTTCAACCGGGCCGCGAACCGGGCGGGGTCCAGCCGGGAGCCCCGGGGGAAGTGGGCCCACGCTCCGCCGACCAGCGCCCCGAGGGTCTTGTGCGGGCTCTGGATCACGAGGTCGACCGGCACGTCGACCGCCGACCCGGGCCCGCGCCCGGCGGGCAGGAACTTGAAGTGACCGCCGTGAGCCTCGTCGACGATCGTCAGCACGCTCCGCCGGCGGCAGAGGGCGGCGACCTCCCGCAGGGCGTCCAGCTCCGCCGCGACGCCGTAGTAGCTCGGCCGGGTCAGCAGCAACGCACGGATCCGCGGGTCGGCGTCCAGATGACGGGCGACGTCCGCGGCGGTCAGGTCCGCGGCGGCGGCCGGGTCGGCGGACGGCGGCATCAGATACCGCGGGACCGCCCCGGAGAGGGCGAGGGCCGAGAAGGCGCTGCGGTGGGCGATCCGGCTGAGCAGCAGCGACTCCCCCTCCGGCACGGCCGCGAGGACGCCGGCGAGGAGGCCCTGCGTGGCCCCGCCGGCCAGGAACCGGGTCGCGGAGACCCCGTACAGGTCCGCGGCCAACCGCTCCGCCTCGGCCAGACAGCCGCGGGGGTGAAACGTGTTGTCCGTCGCCCCCATCGCCGGCAGGTCGAGCCGGAACGCCGCCGGCCCGAGGGCCTCCAGCATCCGCGGGGGGGCGAACCGCCCGCCCTTGTGGCCCGGGGTGTGCAGGCCGCGGACGCCGCGGTCGGCGTACGCCAGCAGGGCGTCCAGCAGCGGGGCGCGGTCGGCGGGCGGCGCCCCGCGACCGGTGAGCGGCTCGGCAGACACGGGAAACGCCTTGAAAACGTCGTTCAGAGGAACCGGCAGGCCCCGGGGCGGCGGACGACGGCGACGCGGGTCGGCGCGATGCACGCCGTGTCCCCGCGTTGCCCGCCGTTCGCCCCGACGGAGCGGCCGCTCAGTTCACGCCGACCCAGTGGCCGTTCCGGGCGTCCGCGCGCCGCAGCGACACGTCCGGGGCGCTCGCGGGGAACGGCGTGACCTTCGGAGCCCCGCCGTGGCGGACGCGGGTCGCGGCGATCGGCCGACGGACCGACTCCGGCGAGACGCCCGCCTTGATCGCCGCCAGCAGGCCGGCGGCTTCCAGGTAGCTGCTCACGCGGTAGAACTGTCCCGGGGCCCAGCCCAGATCGGCCAAGTCGTTCCGCATGAGGTTTTCGTTCTCCTGCACCGCGATCACGCGGATGCCCTGCGCCCGGGCGGCGAGGACCGGCAGGCCCAGGCAGCCGTCCGGCACGACGAGCGCCGAAACGTCTTCGGCGTGGAGTTCGGAGGGGTCGTAGTTCGCCGACCCGGGCACCAGCGCCGGCGCCTTGTGCAGCCCCTTGAGCACGCACATCAGGTAGGTCACGGAGATCACCTCCGCGGCTTTGCGGGGATCGACGCGGCCGTAGCGCTCGGTCCGCAGCGACAGGTCGGACATCGTCGGGGCGTGGGCGACGGGCACCTCCAGCAGGGAGGAGAGCGTGTGCGTCAGCGCCGCCTCGGCGCCGCCCCAGGGGTTCGGCCGATCGCCGTTGAAGTAGTCCGCGTGCAGGGCCAGCGAGTCGACCGGCGGCGTGATCTTGCTGGCCACGGCGACGGCGTCGAACTCGGCGCGGCGGCCGCGGAGCAGGCGGACCAGCGGTTCCAGCGAGTCGATCCGCCCGGTCGCCCGGCCGGCGGGGGAGTACTCGATCCGGACGCCTAGCCCGCCGTGGGCGATGAGGACCTCGGGCACCTCGATTCCCATCGTCGCGCGGGCCGTGGAGGCGCAGTTCACCACCTGATCCAGCACCCAGCCGGAGCCAAGTTCGCCGTCCTCCTCGAAGCCCGCGCCCTCCGGCTCGGCCGGGTCGGTGACGACCAGCACGCGGTTCGAACGGACCCGCCGCAGGCCGGCGGCGCCGGTCAGCAGGCGGCAGATCTGGCTGCCCTCGACGTACAGCGCGTTCTCCGGCTGTTCGTTGACGTCGCTGGCGTTCACCACGTTGGGGTGCAGGACGAGCCGGTCGCAGACCTCGGCGAGGACTTTCGCGGCCGGGGTGGCGTCGCCGGCGTGCCCACCGATCGTGCAGTCGACCCCGGTCGGCACCAGCATGACGGCGTTCAGCGCGTCGACCCGCTCCGGCCCCCGGCGGCGCCACTGGAAGATTGACGGGAACTCCGCCCCCTCGAACCCGAACGCCGTTTCCACCTCGCACCGCACGGTTTCGCCGCGGCTTTCGATCGCGGAGAACCGCAGCGGGATCCCGCCGCAACGCTCTTCCAACTCTCGCCGGAGGTGAGCCAGATCTCCCAGGACTGTCTGCGCGTTAACGTTCAGCGAGACAGATTTCACGTGCATGGTCGGCAGACGCTCAGCGTCAGAGGGGGGAGGGGGGGCGGAGCCAGAGAAGAAACGACGCGCTCCGCAGCCAAGTCGCGTCTTATAGATTCGCCGGCCGGGTCTGTCGATTCCGGGGACCTGGGAACTTTTTGACGCGGGTCGAGCCCCCCGGCGCCTCAGCGACCGCCGGCCCCGCCGCGGTCCGCCGGGTCGAGGCGTTGTTCGTCGGCGAGCAGGCGGTCGCGGAGGGACGCGTAGTCCACGTCCTGCACCGGGACGTCCCGCTCCACGGCGAGGGCGGCGGCGGTCGCGGCGCTTTGGCCGAGCGTCATGAACACCGGCTCCATCCGGATGCTGCCGAAGGCGATGTGCGTCGCCGACAGGCAGACCGGCACGAGCAGGTTCGTGCACTCCTCCCGCTTCGGCGTGATCGCGCGGTAGGCGATCGGGTACGGACCGGCGACGCGGGTCTCAATGTTGCCCTCGTTGCGAACGTGCCCGTCGGCGGTGACGTACCGCTGCGTGTTGTGCGAGTCCATCCCGTAGGCGGCCAGCCCGACGGAGTCCTCCGCGACCGCTTTCCCCTCGCAGTGAGCCTGCGTCATCACCAGCGGACCGACCATCCGGCGGGCTTCGCGGATATAAAGCTGCTCCTGCCAGCCGTCCTCGCGGGCGAACTCGTCCTTGCAGGTGCCCCACCGCGACACGACGTTGCGAACCCGCTCCGGCACCCGCGGGTGGTTGGCGAGGGTCCACATGAGCCCCTGCTGATAGTCGCGGTGGGCCTGCACGATGCGGTCGCGCTCCTCGTAGCTCGCCTCCGGGTAGTCGTAGTTCTGTCCGATAAAGTCCGTCGAGAAGCCGGCCCGGTTGTTGGTGTCGGTCTTGCGGTTCGGCATGGCGGAATTAATCCACGGGACGCCGGCGTAGCCGGCTTCGTAGTTCCGCAGCAGCAATTCGTAGTGACGTTCCTCGTAACCGGCCGTCTTGGCGAAGGGGATGCGGTTCTCCGGATGGTCCGTCAGGCACATCCGGAAGCAGTAGGCCTGCACCCGCCGGTCGCCCGAGCCCTCCTCGCCGGGCCCCTCCGGGTCGATATAGGGCAGCAATCCGCTCGAGGGGTCGCCCTGTTGAACGTAGGGGTCGACGCCTTTCACGAAGTTGTGATTGTCGACCCCGGGGCCGCGGGTCTGCACGCCGTTGAACGACTCGCCGTATTCGTCGACGGCTTCGCGGCCGACGACGTAGGAGACGCCCGCCTCGGCCAGCAGGTCGCCCTCGTAGGTCGCGTCGATAAAGGTCTTGCCGCGGTACTCCTCGCCGGTTTCCATACGGATCGCCGTGATCCGCGTCTCCTCTTTTTGCACGCCGTCGCCGCTGCGGTCGAGCCGCTGTTGATAAACGACCGGGACCTCGTGCTCGCGGACGAGGTCGTTCATGATTTTTAATGCGACGGACGGCTCGAAGGTCCACATCGCGTCTTCGTTCGGGCCGGTCTTCGTCTGCCCGCCGTCGCGGTAGTCCTCCCGCTTCTGCCAAGTCCAGGCGGCGGGGTCGGCGTAGTGTTCGCGGACGCGGCGGTAGAACTCGCGGCTGAGACCGCCGATCGCCTGCTTGTTGCCGATGTCCGTTTGCCCCAGCCCGCCGGTCGTCAGGCCGCCGAGCCGCCGGGTCGGCTCGATCAGCACGACGGAGCGGCCCATCTTCTTCGCTTGAACCGCGGCGACGACGCCGGCGCTGGTACCGCCGTAGACGACGACGTCGTAGGCGTCCGCGGGGCCGGCGTCCGCGGGAGCGGCCTCCGCCGTTGCGGTCAGCAGCGATCCGCCCACGAGAACCGCGAGCGTGAAACGGAGGGCGGAGAGTGACATCAGGCGGCGCAACGTCGGCGGGCGGAACGATGCGGCCCGATCGGAGCCGCGTTCCTCAGCGTGCCTGCGGCCGGACCGAACCGTCAAGCCGACCCATCGGCCGCCTCGCCCCCGTCCTCGTGCCGTCCGCGGCGGGGGACTGACGGGCGGCGGCCGGGAACCTGCCCGGGGCGGCCCGGCGGGGCCGGATCGGACTGGTTGACAGTCGCGGCGAGCCGGCGGGAGGATGGCCGGAACCGTCTCCGGAAGGTCGGCTGGCGGTCGCGATCGCCGGCCGCCGGCACGCTTTCGTTCGGGACGGGCCGAGCCGGGGGCGTCGGCGGCGGCGACGGTTCCGCCCCCTGAAGACGCTCCGCCGTGCTCCGCTTCGTCGCCCCCCTGCTGTTCTGTTGGTCGTCGTGGGCGGCCGGTCCGGCCCTCGCCGCCGAGACGGCGCTGCCGCGGAGTTCGCCGGAGGCCCAGGGGGTCGACTCGGCCGGCGTGCGGGCCTTCGTGGAGGCCGCGGACGCCCAGGTCGACGAAATGCACAGTTTCATGCTGCTCCGGCACGGCCAGGTCGTCGCGGAGGGCTGGTGGGGCGAGGAGGGTCCGGAGAAGCCGCACGTGCTTTGGTCGCTCAGCAAGAGCTTCACCTCCACTGCGGCCGGGCTGGCGATCGCGGACGGGAAGTTCGCCCTCGACGACAAGGTCCTCGGTTTCTTCCCCGACGCGGCCCCCGCCGAGCCGTCGGCGAACCTGCGGGCGATGCGGGTTCGCGATCTGCTGACGATGTCCGCCGGGCACGAGACCGAGCCGAAACTGACGCCGGACGGCGTGTGGGTCCGGCAGCTCCTCGCCCACCCCGTGCCGCACGAGCCGGGCACGACGTTCCGCTACAACACGCCGGCGACGTATATGGTCTCGGCGATCGTGCAGAAGACGACCGGGCAGACGGTGCGGGACTACCTCCAGTCGCGCCTGTTCGAGCCGCTGGGTATTGAGAAACCGCGGTGGGACCAGAGCCCGCAGGGGGAGTCGATCGGCGGTTACGGGCTGTTTTTGACGACGGAGGACGTCGCCAAGTTCGGCCAACTCCTCCTGCAAAAGGGCGAGTGGAACGGTCGGCAACTCGTGCCGGCGGAGTGGGTCGAACAGGCGACGTCCAAGCAGGTGGACAACGACGAGGCCCCCAGCGCCGGCAATCCGGACTGGCGGCAGGGCTACGGCTTTCAGTTCTGGCGCTGCCGGCACGGCGCCTACCGGGGCGACGGCAAGGACGGGCAGTTCTGCGTCGTGCTGCCGGAGGAGGACGCCGTCGTCGTGATGACGGCGAAGACTCGGACCCTGCAAACGCAGCTCGATCTGGTCTGGCAGCACATCCTGCCGGCCCTGCGTGACGAGCCCCTGCCGGCGAACCCCGCGGCGGCGGCCGAGTTGAAGGCCGCGCTGACCGAGCTCCAAGCCGCCGCCGAGCCGTTTCTCGCCCCGCCGCGGCACGTCGGGCCGCCGGAGGAGTCGGTCCACGCCCTGTCGAGCCGCAAGTTTCAGGGCATCCCTAGCCTGGCGGTCGCCCCCGGCGGGCGGCAGTGGGCGAACTGGTACGCCGGGCCGACGCCGGGCGAGGACCGGAACAACTACGTCGTCCTCTCCACCAGCGGCGACGACGGGGCGACCTGGGAGGAAACGCTGGTGATCGACCCCGACGGCCCCGGTCCGGTGCGGGCCTTCGACCCGGAGTTGTGGCTCGCCCCGAACGGCCGGCTGTACGTCTTCTGGGCCCAGGCGGAAGGCCACGACGGCACGGTCGCCGGCGTCTGGTGCGTGCACACGGACGAACCGGACGCCGCCCGGCCGACCTGGAGCGAACCCCGCCGGCTCACGGACGGAATCATGATGTGCAAGCCGACCGTGCTCTCCACCGGCGAATGGGTCCTGCCGGCCTCCACCTGGCGAAAGACCGACGACAGCGCCCGGTTGATCGTCTCCGCGGACGAGGGCGCAACCTGGACCCTCCGCGGCGCCTGTCACGTGCCGGCGGAGGACCGGTCCTTCGACGAGCACATGCTGGTCGAACGCGCCGACGGCTCCCTCTGGATGCTGGTGCGGACGAACTACGGCATCGGCGAGAGCGTCTCGACCGACCGCGGCCGCACCTGGCCGGACCTGACCCCCTCGCGGATCGCCCACCCCAGCGCCCGCTTCTTCGTCCGGCGGCTGGCCTCCGGCAAGCTGTTGCTGGTCAAGCACGGGCCGATTGACGAACGCACCGGCCGCTCGCACCTCACGGCGTTTCTGTCCGACGACGACGGGGAAACCTGGACCGGCGGCCTGTTACTGGACGAGCGGAGCGGCGTCTCCTACCCGGACGGTCAGCAGACCGACGACGGGTTGATCCGCGTGATCTACGACCGCAGCCGCACCGGGGCCCGGCAGATCCTCACGGCGACTTTCCGGGAGGCGGACGTCGTCGCCGGCAAGCCCGTCAGCGGCGACGTGCGGTTGCGGCAGGTCGTCAGCGAGTTTCCTGCGAAGCCGTAGTCGGTGAGCCGTCGGCAGGGGGCGCTCGTCGGTTGGGCGGGGCGAAAACTTTTGCGGATTCGGTCCGATCGTCCTCATCCCGGGGATCGTTCGGGGCCGAAAGGGTGGGAGCCGAGGGAGGACGACGGCGTCGCGCCGGCGCCCCGCCCTCGCGTCAGCGCCCCACATCGGCACGGATGCCCGAACCCGCCCCCCCGCCCGCTCGCCCCGCCGACCGCCGCCCCCGTCGGGGGGGCGGCCGTCTGGCGCTGGGGGGGCTCTGCCTTCTCGCCGGGCTCTCCGCGGCGACGGGCCGGGCGGCCGATCAGACCGTGCCGGCCGGCGTCCACTGGGTGGTCGACTCGGCGGAGACGGTCGATCGGGTCACGGTGCAGGCCCCGAGCGGCTCCGACGAGGCGCTGCTCACGGTGAGGGGCTCCTCCGGCGGGAGTCCCGGCTTCCTCACCGCGACCTACGTCCGCAACCTGGGCGAGATCGATATTGAAAAAGGCGGCCGGTTCGACGCGCGGCTGGACTTCGAAAACTGGAGCGTCGCTCAAATTGACGGCCGCCTGAACGTCGGCGGCGACCTTGCCTCGCTGGCCGGCGGTTCCCTCCATGTGGCCGACACCGGGTCGGTTGCGGTCGACGGGCAACTGGAATTCGGCCACGACAGCGTGTTGGAGACGCACGGCGACGTCGACGCGGCCGCCGGCGTGCTGGTGCACGGCGGCGGGATGGCGGTCGCCACCGCGGGCACGGTGCGGACCGCCGGCGGGGTCCGCTTCGAGTCCGGCGGCGCCGCGGACGTCGACGGTCGCCTGATCGCGGACGTCGGCAACGTGACGCTGGCCGGCGGTCGGCTGGCCGTTTTCTCGAACGGGGCGGTGCGGTCGGTCGTGGGCGACTTCGACCTCTTCGGGGGCGGGGAGTTTCACGTCGGCGGGGCCGCGACCGCCGGCGGCGCCGTCCGGGCCCGGAACGCCGGGACGCAGATCCTGGTGTCGGCCGCCGGGCGCCTCGCCGGCCGGCGATTCGACCTGTCCGACGGCGCCCTGCTGACGGTCGGCGGAACCGCGGACGCGGACGGCGGCGTGACCGTCGCCGGCGCCGACACGCAGTTCACGATCGCGGCCGGCGGGGCGGCCACCGCCGGGGCGGTGAGCCTCACGGACGGCGGCACGCTGTCGGTCGGGGCGTTCGACGCCCCGGGCTCCGGCCGGTTGACCGCCTCCTCCGTCGCCAATGCCGACGGGGCGCTGGCCGTCTACGGGACGCTCGTCACCGGGGACCTCGCCTCCGCCGGAACCTTCGATCTGTTCGACGGCGGCTGGGTCGAGGCGGACGCCGTGACGTCCTCCGGCGCCACGATGCTGCACGGCGGCTCCGCCGCGGCGTTCGAACGCCTCGCCGTGACCGGTTCGACCTTCACCGCGGAGGGCGCCCTGACGGTCGAACGGGCCGCGACCGTCTCCGACGCGACGTTCACCCTCGAACCGGCCGGCCGTTTCGAGGCGGCCTCGCTGTCGGTGACGGACGGCACGGCGAACCTCGGCGGGACGACGCTCCTGCACGGCGACGCGGCCGTCTCCGGGGCCGGGGCGGAACTGCACGTGACCGGCGGCACGTTCCACGCCGACGGCCTGCAGGTCCGCGACGCGGCCGCCGCCACGATCGCCGGCGCCGCGGAGGTCGAGGGCGCCGTCTCCGCCGCCGGGCCGTTTTCCTCGCTGACCGTCGCCCAGGACGGGCGGTTGGAGGCGGACGAACTGACCGTTTCCGGCGGCGCTCTCGTCGCCGTGGACGCCAGGACCGACGGCGCCGCCGACGGGGCGTTGCACGTCCGCGAGCGAACCGTGATCGGGGCCGACGGCGACGAGGAGGACTCCGGCGTGCGGGTCGACGGCACGGCCTCCCTGGGCGAAACCCTGCTGCGGGCCCGCGCCAGCCTCGGCGTGACCGGGACCGCCGACACCCGCAACGCCCTCGGCGTCCTGCGAGACCTCACCGTGCACGCCGGCGGCGCCGTCGACCTGTCCGGGGCGGGACAGTTGACGGTCGCGGACCTCGTCACCGAGGGGCGGCTCGACGCCGACGGCGCGACTTCCATCACCGCAGACGCCGTGACGCTGCGCGGCGGCACGGCCGCGCTCCACGGGACCGCCGACTTCGACTCCTTCCTGTTGGAGGCCGGCGACGCCGCGTTCCGCGGGACCGCGACGGTTGAGGACCTGACGACGAACGGGGGCGCCCTGGCCCTGGACGGGGCGGCGACCGTCGATCGTCTCGCCGTCGCCGCGGGGACCGTCACGGCCGCGGACGGGGCGGAGCTTCAGGTGAACGACGCGACGCGGATCGAGGGCGGATCCGTCACGCTGTCCGGCCGGGCCGCCCTCGGCGCCACGACCGTCTCCGGCGGGGCGCTGCACGTCGAGGGGGAGGCGGAGACCGATTCGAACCTCCTCGCCAGCGAGACCCCGCTGGCCCTCACGGTCGACGGCGGGCTGGTCCACGTCCGCGGCGGCGGCTCGCTGACCGCCGGCGCCCTCGCCGTGGAGCGGGGCGGCACGGTCGCCGTCGAGGGCCAACTGACCGTCGATTCCACGCGGATCGGCGACGGGACGACGGGCGGCACGCTGACCGTCGACAGCTCCGCCCAACTCGGCGCCGCGACGGTGCTGTCCGACGGAACCCTCGCCGCGGGCGGCCTGCTGCAAACCGGCGTCCTGCAGAACGCGGGGACTCTGCGGATCGAGGAGACCGGCGCCCTGACCGCCGGGGCCGTGCTGCTGCAGGCCGGCGACGCCCTGTTCCACGGCACGGCGAGCCTCGACGCGCTGACCGTCGCCGGCGGCACGCTGGAGTCCCGGCAGTCTCTGGAGGTGGCCGGCGACGCGACGTTCGCCGACGGCGCGTCCTCCTGGGAGGGAACCGCCGCCTTCGGCCGCTTGGTCGTGTCCGGCGGGAGCCTGACCGGCGAGCGGCTCGCCGTCGCGGGCGGTACGACGGTCGCCGGCGGCACGCTCACGCTGAACGACTCCGCCGGCCTGTCCGCCACCCAGGTGCTCGGCGGCTCCCTGATCGTCGCCCGCGGCGCCTCGACCCGGGACGACTACGACGACTCCGCCCGCCCGCTGCACGCCTTCACTCTCGGCGAGGCCGGCGCCGTGACCGTGACCGAGGACGGTTCGCTGTTCGCCTCGGCCCTCTCCACCGCCGGGGCGTTCGATCTGGCGGGGGAACTGGGACTGAGCGAAACGCTCGTCGTGACCGGCGGCACGCTGACGACGGCCTCCTCCGGCTGGCTGCACGGGGCCGGCCCGGACCCCGTCGGCCTGACGATGACCGGCGGCGCCGCGACCTTCGGGGGCGAGGCGGACTTCACCGGGGCCGTCCTGTTCGACGGCGCCGCCACGACGGCAACCGTGGGCGACGCCTTCGAAGCCGAGACCTTCACCGTAACCGGCGGCGCCCAGGTCACCGTCGCCGACGGGGGCTTCCTGCACCTGTTTGGCGACGAGACCGGCCCCGAACCCCGCGGCACGCGGCTGGAGGGCGGCGGGGCGCTGACGGTGCACGGCTCCGCCGGGCTATTCGAAACCTTCGTCGGAGCCGATTCGACCCTGACCGTCGCCGGCCTGACGACGACCGGCGCCGCGTGGAGCGCCCTGTTCGACAGCCACTCCCGCGGCCTGACGGTCGACGGAACCGTCGCCGTGACGGCCGCCGGCCGCCTGTTTGCGGACGCCGTGCACATCCGGCAGAGCGGCGCCCTGACCGTCGGCGCCGGGGTCGAGCTGGGAACCGCCCCCCCGGACAGCGTCGCCGCGGCGACCGCCCGACCGGCGGGCGCGCTGTTTGCCCAATCGCTGACCGTCGACGGCGCCGCCGCCCTGGGCGCCGTGACGGTGCGCGACGGCGGAACGCTGACCGTCTCCGGCGAGGCCCGCACCGCGACCGACTTCGCCGCGGACAGCCCGCGGGAGGCGCTCTCCGTGGAGCAGGGCGGGGCGGTGACGGTGACGAACACGGGCGCCCTCGCCGTCGGCGACCTGTCGATCGCCGGGGAGCTGACCGTGCTGGGCGACGCGACCGGCCGCGGGGCCGTCGCCGCCGACGCCGTCGCCCTCGCCGCCGGCGGGGCCCTGACGATCGACGGCGGGCTCGTCACCGCGGACTCGTTCGACGCTCACGAAAACAGCGACCTGACCGTCGTCGCCGGCGGGGATTTCCGGCTCGCCGGGGCCTCGCTGTTCGACTCGCACGTGCAACTGGACGGGGCGTTGGCGGCGCCGTCGCTCGTGATTGACGAGAACGGCACGCTCGCCGGGGCCGGCACGCTGCACACGACCGGCGGCGACGGCCTGACGGTCCGCGGCCGCATCGCCCCCGGCAACAGCCCCGGCGTGATGACGATCGCGGGCGCCGCGACCTTCGCCCCGACGACGATTTTCGACATCGAACTCGTCGCCACGCCCCCCGGCGCCGCGCCCGTCGCCGGGGTGGACTACGACCGCATCGCCGTCCGCGGCGCCGCGGTTCTGGACGGGGGCACGCTGAACGCGCTCCCCTTCGGTCCCTCGGCCGACTTCGCCGTCGGCACGCGGTACGACGTGCTGACCGCCGGCGGCGGCCTGACGGTGCGGGCGCTGCCGACGGTGGTCGAACCGCTGCCCGGGCTGCGGTTCGTGCCGGTCGTCACCGCGAACTCGCTGGGGCTGGCCGTCGGCCGGGACGGCGCCCTCGCCCCGCTGGGGCGCACGACGAACCAGACGGCCGTCGCCGGGGCGCTGGACGCGGCGTCGAACGGCGGGGGGGCGAACGTCGCGGCAATCGGCCCGCTGCGGGACGCCCTCGACACCCTGCCGACGGACGCCGCGGTCCGCTCGGCCCTGTCCCAGCTGAGCGGGGAGCTGTACGCCGCCCACCTCACGGCGACGAACCGAGGTTCGCTGCTGTTTCTCGATTCCGTGCGGGCCCCGGCCTGCGGGCTGCCCTACCTCTGCCGGCGCTGCGGCGAACGGCACGCCGCCTTCGCCGATCACGCGGGGCTGCGGGGCTGGATCGAAACGCTCGGCGCCGGCGGCCGGATCGCCGGCGACGGCAACGCCGCGGCGGTGGGACTCTCGTCGGTCGGCACGGCGGTGGGGCTGACGCGGTCGTTCGGCACGACCGGGCCGCGGGCGGAGCTTGGGGCGTTCTACGGCTACGAATCGCTGACGACCCGGCTGGAGGCGGTCCGCTCCCAGGCCTCGACTGACGCGCACCGTGTAGGCCTCAGCGCCGCGGCGTCCGCGGGGCGGGCGTACGTCAGCGCCGCCGGATTCGTCGGGTTCACCGAGACCGACGCTCGCCGGACGGTCGTCGTGGAGAACGCGAACCTGCCGGTTCGGGACGCCCTCTCCGCGGATTTCGGCGGCGCCCTCGCCGCGGCGGACGCGGAGGCCGGCTGGCTGTTCGACGGCTCGATCGGAACGGGGGCTGAGCTGGCCTGGGCGCCGCTGATCGGCCTGCGGTTCGTGCGGTCGGAACAGGACGGCTTCGCCGAGACCGGCGGCGTCACCGCGTTGGCGGTGGAGGAGGGGGCGCTGTCCGAGCTGCGGGTTCGGATCGGCGCCCGCGGGGCCCTCGCCCTGCCGACGCCCGTGCCGGCGAGCCTCACGCTGGACGCCTTCCTCAGCCGCGACCTCAGCGCCGCCGCGACGGCCGACCGCCGGGCGGCGTTCGTCGCGGCGCCGGGCTCGGCGTTCGTCGTCCGCGGGACGGACTTCGGCGCCGACCGTCTGGTCCTCGGCCCCGGTCTGGCGATCGGCGAGGGGCCGGTGCGGTTCACAGCGGCCTACCGGGCCGGGCTGACCGAACAGTCCGTGCTGCACGCCGGCGACGCCCGGCTCGAAGTGGCGTTCTGAACCCCGGCCGGCGAACGCGGGCCGGGGGCTCCGGCGGCGGTGGACAGGGCGGGGGCGGCGGTTGACGATGACGGATCGCCGTCGGCGGATTCGGCGGCGCTCCGCACGCCTCCCACGGAACGCTCCGGCATGGCTTCCGCCCCTCTCCCGGCGCCGCGACGTCGTTCGCCCGGCCGACTGTTTGCGGCCCTGCTCGTCGGCCTGCTCGCCCCCGCAGCGTTGGCCCGGCAGGACGACCCGCCGCCCGCCGCGGAACCCGCGGAGGAATCGCCGGAGATCGCCCGGGAACGGCAGATCGCCGAGCGGTTCCTCTCCCTGCTCGAACGCAACCCCCGCCCCGGCACGGCGCTGGATCGGGCCTACGCCTTTTACGCCGAGCGCGGCGAGTTGGCCGCGCTGACGGACGACCTGCGGGAGCGGATGAAGCAGGACGCAGAGGACGCCGCCGCCCCGGCGATCCTGGGGCTGATCGAAGCCCGGCGGGGCAACGACGACGCCGCGATCGCCGCGTTCGAAGCCGCCGCCGAGCGGGCGCCGGACGATCCGAACCCCCGCGCCCGCCTCGCCGAGACGCTGGCGTTGGCCGGCCGCCCGGGCGAGGCGGCGGCGGCCTACGAGGCGGCGCTGGCCCGCGACCCGGCCCGCCGCGATCTGCCGGACCTACTCGCCGGCCTGGGCCGGGCGCTGACCCGCGGGGGCCAGGCCGAGGAGGCCGCCGCCGTCTGGGACCGGCTGACCGAGCAATTCCCCGGCGACGACGCCGTGCGGGAGCAGATCGCCGCGGTGCTCGAAGCCGAAGGCAACTTCGACGCCGCCCTCGCCCGCTACGAGGCCCTCGCGGCGGAGACGACCGACGACTACCGCCGCATCGCCTTCGGCCTGAAGGCAGCGGGACTAAAGGTCCGCCTCGGCCGCACCGACGAGGCGGTCGAGGACTTCGAGGAGCTACTGGCGAACCTCAACCCGGACAGCTGGCTGTACCGTGAGGTGCGGAGCGGCATCGAGCGGTCCTTCCTCCGCACCGACGACCTCGCCGGCCTCACCGCCTACTACGAGGGCTGGCTGGAGGAGCGCCCGGAGGATGTCGCCGCGATGTCCCGGCTGGGCGAACTGCTGGACCGCCAGAACCGCGACGCCGAGGCCCGCCGGTGGCTGGAGCGGGCCGTCGAGAAGGCCCCCGGCGACGGGCGGCTGCGGCGGGCGCTGATCTCCCAACTGCTGCGGGCCGGGGAGTACGCCGCCGCCGCGGAGCAGTTCGAGGTTCTGAACGAACAGACCCCCGGCGACGCCGACACCCTCCGCGACTGGGGGGCCGTGTTCCTCAGCGACCCGTCGCTCCCCGACGAGCAGCGGCTGGCGAAGGCGAAAGCCGTCTGGGAACGGTTGTTGGCGGAGCGGGGCGAGGACCCGATTGCCGTGACGCGGGTCGCCGACTGGCTGCGGCAGGCCGGCGACGCCGAGGGCGCCAAGGCGCTGTACCGCCGGGCGGTGGAGCTCGCCCCGGAGGACCCCCGCTACCGGGAGTACCTCGGCGAATACCTGCACGTGCTGGGTGAATCGGAGGAGGCGGTGGCCGTCTGGAACGAGCTGGCCGCCGGAGAGAACCGCGGGGTGAAGACGCTCGCCCGACTCTCGGAGGTGCTGGGCGGCTTCGGCTACGACGAACGGGCCGCCGCCGCCGCCGCGGAGGCGGACGCTCTCGACGCGGAGGAAGCGGGGTCGGACGATCCCGCCGCCGGGGCGCTGGAGTTCGCCGACCGGATGCGGTTCGCGGAGTTGTTCAGCCGGGCCGGCCGGGACGACGCCGCCGAGGCCCAGATCGCCAAGGCGGAGGCGCTGGCCGTGACGGCGGAGGAACGCCGGGCGGCCCTGAACGCCGCGATCGACGCCGACGAGGCCGCCGACCGGCTGGAGAGCCGCATCGGGGAGTTGGAAGGCAAAGTCGAGGCGAACCCGGAGGACGCCGACGCCCACCTGCGGCTGGCCCTCTACCGCGACGCCGCCGGCGACGCCGCCGGGGCGGCCGAGGCGGCGGAGCGGGCGGCGGCCCTGACCCCGCGGGACGTGACGGCGCTGGCGACGCTCTCGGAGTTGCAGGAGCGGGCCGGCCGCCTGACCGACGCGATCGCCGCCGCCCGCCGCCTCGCGGACGCCGACCGCCCCCGCCGGGCCGAACATCTAATGCGCGTCGCGGAATTGCAGCTCCGGCTCGGGCAGCGGGCGGAGGCGATGCGAACGGCCCGCGAGGTCGTCGCCGGGGCCCCCGGCAACCCGGAGGCGCTGTCGTTCCTCTCCCGCGTCGCCTTCCGCACGGGGGACGAGGACGCCGGGTTCGACGCCCTTCGCCGGGCTGCCCGCACTGCGACCCGCGACGCCGGCCCGCTGCTGGCCCTCGCCGACGCTCTCGCCGACCGCTTCCGCACCGACGAGGCGGTCGAATTGCTCTGGCGGGCGTTCGTGGCCGTGGACGGATTCGACGACAAAGCGATCGTGGTGCGGCGACTGGCGGCGCTGGCCCAGCGGCAGGGGCGGTTCGACCCGTTCCTGGAGAAGCTGGAACGCCTCGCCTCCGGCGATCGCGGGGCCGGCGGGGCCGGGTTCGGCGGGGCGGGGGAGGGGCCGGACCGGGAGACGGCGCTGCTGCTCGCCGAGGCCCACCTTGCCGTGGACGACGCCGCCGCGGCCCGGGCGACGCTCGAACCGCTGCTGGCCCGCGATCCGCGGGACGCCGCCCTGCTGGCTCGCCTCGCCACGCTGGCGGAGACCGCGGGCGACTTGGAGGACGCGATCGGCTTTCAGCGGCGGGTGGTCGAACTGGGCGACGCCCCGGCGGAACGGATGCGGCTGGCCGGCCTGCTGACCGCCGCCGGGAACGACGCGGAGGCGGAGCCGTTCTTCCTCGAACTGCTCAGCGGGCAGACGGACCCGGCGGAGCGGGTGCGGGCGATCGACCGCCTGCTGGCCGCCGGCCGGGAGGGCGTCGCCTTCCGCCTGGCCGACGCCGGCCTGGCCCGCGACGGCGACGACTGGGAACTGCTGACCCGCCTGGCCCTCGCCGCCGTCGCCGCGGACGACGACGAACTGACGACGCACCCGTCTTCGCTGGACCTTCCCCCCCTGCGGCCCCGGGACGAGGCGCTGGACGGCGAGGCGCGTCTCCGAATCGCCGACGCGGCCCTGCGACGGGTGTGGGACCTGGACCTGCCCGCCGACGCCCCCAGCGCCGCCGCACAGGCCGCCGCGGCGCGGACCCGATCCCGCCGGGCCGGCAGCACGGGCCGCACGTCCGCGGGCCCGGCCCGGCCGCGCGTCCCCCGGGAGATGCTGCGCGAGCGGGAGGTTCTTCCCGGCCTGGCGCAGCTGAATCTCCTCGACTCGTTGCGGAGCGTCGCGTCCGGCACGCCGCGGTTCGATCCGGAGGACTACGGCGTGGCCCGTCTGCTCGCGGCGACGTGGCTGGCGTCGCGGGACGACGCCTTTGCCCGTCGGGTGTTCGCCGAGGCGGGCGTCGATCTGCGGGACGACTCCGACGCCCCGGCCGACGACGCCCCGGCCCCGAACCCCGACCCCGCGGAGCGGGCGCTGTGGGACGCCTACCACCTGACGACCCTCAGCCAACGGACGAACGGGAGGCCGCTCCCGCGAGCGGTGCGAACGAACGCGGCGGAGACGGTCCGGCGGCTGACCGCCGCGCTGGCGGGCCGCTCCGACGCCGGCCTGGCGGCGTCGATGGCGTACCTCAACACGCTGCGGGCCCGGCTCTATTCGCAGCCGACGGAGGACTTCGAACCGCTCTCCGCCGAGGAACTGGACCTGCTGGAACGGGCAACGGCCCGGCTGACCGCCGAGGAAGAAGCGGGCGTCGGGGTCGGGTACGCCGCGATGGGCGAGGGGTTGTTGCTCGCCGAACTGGAGCGGGCCGGTGAGACGGAGCGGGTCCGGGAACGCGTCGCGGCGATCGTGGCGGAGGCCGACGAGCCGCAGGAAATCCGGGCGGCGGCCCAGTTGCTCAGCGGCGCCAACCGCCCCGGGAACGCGCCGGGGCGCCCGCAGGACCTCGCCGCCCTGCTGGACAAGGCCCGTGCCCTGCCGCCGGAGCGGCGGGCCGCCGCCCTGCCGCCGACGAACGTGCTGGTCCAACTCGCCGCCGACCGCACCGCGGCAGGCGATCTGGAGGAGGCGTTCCGACTGCTCGACCTCCACGCCGAGACCGCCGCCGCCGCTCCGACGGGAGCGCAGAGGAACCCCGCGGGCGGCGCCGGAACCGCCGTCGACGCCGGACGCCGCCTGGCCGTCTGGGTCCCGCAGGGGAACGGCGGGTTCGCCCGGTACATCACCGAGTCGGGCTTCCCCCCACCGGCGCTGCCGATCGAGGACGAGCAGGTCGCGCTGCTGCGTTCCCAAACGATGTGGCTCGCCCAACCGAACCTGCTCGCTCCGCTGCGGGACGGGGACGACGACGGGGAACAGGACGCGTCCGACCCTGACGAGTCCACGCCCGAATCCGCCCCGGCGGAGCGGGTCGCCCCGCTGCTGGCCCATCTGGAGTCGCGGGTCGAGACGACGGAGGGCGCCGCCCGGGGGCGGGAGCTGCTGCGGCTCGCCTGCCTGGAGGCGTGGGCGGGCGATCCGGAGGCGGCGGTGGGGTCGTTGGAGGCGGCGCTGGCCCTGTCGCCGGACGACGGCAACCTGCGGCGGGTCGTGGCGGCGGCGAAGGCCGATCGCGGCGACGCCGCCGCCGGCCTCGCCCTGCTGGACGCCGTGGAGCCGACCGACCCGGACGAACTCCGCCAGCGGGAACTGCTCGCCCTGCGGACCGCCGCCGGGGCCGGGGACCTCGACCGGGCCCGGGCCGCCGCGGACCGGCTGTTCGGCCTGCGACTGAGCGCCGAGGAACAGCTCGAATTGGCCCGGACGATGCAGCGGCTGGGGATGGGCGAGAAGGCCGCCGCCGTGCTGGCCCGGATGCGGCGGTCCGCGGGGAATGATGCGCAGACCCTCAGCGGGCTGATGGTCACGCACCGCCTCCGCGGGGAGGACGCCGCCGCCGCGGAGATTGCCCGCGCCGTGCTGACGCGGTTCCGTCCCGTGAACCTCCCGCCGAACCGCGGCCGCACCGCCGCCCAGCGGCAGACCGAGACGGCCCGCGAAGAGGCCGTGCGGACTCTGCAGGCGTTGGGCGAACTTGAACCGGTCCTCGCCGACCTGCGGGCGAAGCTGGAGCGCAATCCGAACGCCAGGACGGTCCGCGACGAACTGGTCGCCGTGCTGAACGACGCCGGCCGGAGGGACGAGGCGGTCGAACTGCTCCGCTCCGCCGGCCCCGCGGGGAGCGATCCCGCCGCCCTGGTCGCCGCCGCAGAATCGGCCCTCGCCCGGAACGACTCCGCGGCCGCCGCCGACTTCTACCTCAAGGCCCTGAAAGCGGACCCGCAGGCGGTCGGCGGAAACGTGGGGCAGCTCTTCCAGACCTTCAAACGAGTCGACCGGACGGCGGAGTTGATGGCGGCCGTCGGCCGGACGAACCCCGCCGACTGGGGCCCCTACCGTCAGATGACGACCTACCTGCTCCAACAGGGGGCGAACGACTCCGACGCCAAAGAGGTCGCCGTCGCCGCCTTCGAGGAGTTGTGGGAACGCCACCCGGACCTCCGCGAGGAACTGTTCGCCCGGGCTGAGGGCAACGCCTTGATGGGCGCCGACGGCGTGTACGACTACGCCGTGGAGCGCCTGCTGACGAGCGACGCCGCAGCCGGCCCCGGCGGCGGGCGGGCAGACTGGGACCGGTTGAGCGAGACGCGGTCCTGGAACAACGGCCCGATCACCCGTCTGCACCGCACGCTGGAGGCCGCGAAGGAGCGGGGCGCCCTGGAGGAGCTGACGGCCCGCATTGAGCGGGAACGCGAGGCGGCGCCGGACTGGCAGCCGGGCCGGCTGGTGCTCGCCGCGGTCCGCGCCGCCGCCGGCGACGCCGACGCCGCCCGGGAGCAGGTCGAGGCGCTGCGGGCCCTGCCGCAGGACGAAGCCCCGCCCGGCCTGGCCTTGTGGGCGCTCAGCATCGAGCTGGACCGCGACGAGGAACTGGCCGACCTCGCCCTCGCCCTGATGGAGCGGGTCGTCGCCGTCGGGGCGACCACGCCGTGGTCCGGCAACGGCTACAACTACTCCCCCCGCCGCCGGTTGATCGACCTGCTCATCAAGGCGGAGCGGATGGACGAAGCCCGCGCACTGTTGCTCGAGCAGGCGTTCGACCCGCCGGAGGAGTCGGCGCCGAACCGGGGTGTCTTCCAGCAGAACCCCCGCTACCTCGCCCAGCGGGTCGTGCAGGAACGCACCCAGATCGGCCGCCGGTTGGCGGAGATCGGCCGCCCGCTTGACGCCCTCCGCGTGCTGGACGGCGCCGTGGACGAGGCGACGCGGGGCGGCATCCCGGGGACGAGTTGGGAACTGCGGGAGCTCAACGAGGCCGTCGCCGAAGTGCGCAAGGCGGTGACGGCCGGGGACGTCGCCGGCCTGCTGAGAACTCGGTTGGAGGCGGATCGGGCGGCGCTTGCCGCGGACAACCCGTTGGAACCCGGGCCGACGCTGGACCTGTTCGTCGCCGCGACCGACGGCGGGGACGACCTGGAGGACGCCGCGATCGCCAGCCACCTGCTCGACGCTCTCGTGAGCCCCGCCGCCGACGGGTCGAACGTGGCGACGGAGGACGTGGAGGACGCCGAGGAGATGGCCGAGGCGGCCGACGTTTCAGCCTTCGACGCCCCGCCGACGGCGCCCGACGCCCCGGGGCCCGACGCGCCGGAGCCGTCCGCCGAGGAACCCTCTCCGCAGGAGCGGGCCGCGGCGGTGCGGGGGCTGCTCGCTGAGGCGATCGAACTGCGGCCGGACGACCTCTCCCTGCACGCGGCCGCGGCCCTGCTGGCCTTCGACGCGGACGCCCCGCAGGCCGCGGCGCCCTCCGTGACGGCGGCGCTCCGCCTCGCCCGATCGGCGTCGGACGCCCCGGAGCCCGCGGCCGTGGGAACCTGGTGGTTGGTCGGGACGGAGGCGACGCGGCACGCGGCGACGGCGGAGGACGGTCGGGCTCTGACCGACGCCGCCCTCGCCGCCGCCGACGCCCTGCCGCGAACCTGGCTGGTGGCGCTGCGGATCTCCGCCGGCCGGGCCGCCCTCGACCGCGGCGACCGGGCCGCCGCCGAAGCCCATTGGACGGCTCTGCTGGGCGATCTGCTCGGCCGGGACCTCTCCGGGGATGCCGACGCCCCGCCGCCGGGCGAATCCGGCGCCGCTCTCACCCCCGGCGCCGCGCCCGGCGGGGGCGCGGTCGGGGTGCGGGGAGCGTTGCTGATCGCCGCCCTCGCGGCGCTCGACGACCCGGACGCCCCCCCGTCGGTTCCCGTCACCACCGGTCCGCGGGCCCGGCGGGCGCTGCGGTTGGCCCAACTCGCCGCGGAGAAGGGCCTGACCGACCTCAGCCTGCGGGCCGTGCGGGAAACCCTCGGCGGCGGCCCCCCGCTGGGCGGCGGAACAGGAACCGGCGGGATGCCGGCGGCTCAGACGGTTCACCTCGGCTTTTCCTCGGGGTTCATGACCGCCACGGGCGGCGGTGGCGGCGGGATCTTTGGGGGCAGCGTCGCCGCCGCGGCGCCCGCGGAGGAGGGGGGCGAACCGCTCTCCGACACGGAGATCGCCGGGTTCCTGCGGACGCTGTCGGAGCAGTGGACGCAGGCCGAGGCGGATCCCGCGGCCGTCGCGGCGACGCTGCGGGAGGTCGTCCTCCCGGCGTCCCGGCCGACGGAGGCCTTCCCCTACGCCGCCGGCCTGCCGGACCCCGAACCGAGCGCCGTTCCCCGGGACGCGGTCGGCCCGCTGATCGAATGGACCCTCCGGGCGGACGCCGCCGCGGCGCTGCGGGAGCGGACGGCGGGCCGCACCGCCGCCGCGTCTGCGGCGTCTCTCATCAAAGCCCGGCTGGCGGTCGCCGAGGGGGATGAGGAAGCCGCCGCCGCGGCCCTCGAAGAACTCGCCCGCCGCGCTGAACTGGGCGGCCCCGACGCGGTGGCGGCCCTGCACGCCGCGTTGCCGGCCCTGCACGCGGAGGTCGCCCTGCCCGCGGCCTCCGCCGCCCTGATCGCCGGCGCCGAGAACTTTTCCACGGAGGGGCCGCCGCGCAACTTCCTGCCGCTGATGGCCCGCGTCTCCTACCGGGCCGGCGACGCCGAGGCCGCGGAGCGCTACCTCGCCCGGTCGGTGTCGGAGTCGCTGCGGGACGACCGCAGCGGGAGTCGCTGGTCCACGCGGTCGGCCCTCGCGGCCGCGGTCAAGGAGTCGGCCCGGGCCGGGGCGGGGCTGTTCGCCCTGGAGCGGCTCGACGAACTCCTCCGCCTGCCGGACGACGGCCGCACCGACGAACTGATCGCCCCGGACGAGACGGTTCCCCAGTTGCTCGCGGCGCTGGAGACGGCCCCCGCCGATCGGCGGTTCGACGCCCTGTTGAAGTGGACCGTCGCCCCTGACGGTCTGCCCCCCGGCACGGTCCGCGGTTTGGAGGCGACGCCGGAGACGAAGCCCGCCGACGGCGCCGTCGCGGACGGGGCCGACGAACCCGCGGCGGAGAGGAGCGCCGCGGCGGTGCGGCCGGTGACGGGGCTGTCCGTCGCCCTGGCCCGGACGGCGAAGGAGGCGGGGCGGGTCGACGAGTTGGTCGCGGCCCTCGACGCCGCGGACGCGGCCCGGGCGGCGGCCCCGCCGGAGGAACGCGACCCCGAGCAGGCGGGCGAGGACGGCGACGTGGTACCGCCGGACCTGGACGCGGTCCGCGCCCACACGCTGCGGTTGCTCGTCGGGGCGCCGACCGACGTCCCGGCCGCCCTCGCCGCCGCCGTGCGGGTGCGGGAGGACGCCGAACGGGAGTACCGCGCCGCGATGAAGAAGCAACTCGCCCACCGCTCCGCGTTGGGCAAGACCGCCCGACGGGCCTTCCGGACGAATCTGCTGCTCGCGCAGGCGGCGCTGCGGGCTCCGGCGACGGGGGCGACCGGGGAACTCGCCGCGGAGCTTCAGCGGATGGCCGAGTACGCCCGTCAGAAAAAGGACGTCGTCGGCTACGGCGCCCTGCCGGCGGCGGCGGGGACGCTCGCGGAGGAGGCGCAAGCCGCGGCAGACGACTGAACCCCGTCCGCCGCCGTCACTCCGCCGCGTCCAGCGCCGCCCGGTCGGCGGCGGTGGGGCGGATCGCCTCGAAGTAATCGCGGATCAGGCGGCGGTGGCCCAGCGGGATCGCCTCGTTTTCGAGGACTTCCTCGGAGCGTTTCTGGTACTCGGAGTACCGCTCCGCGTAGCCGCGGCGGGCGGTTTCGCGGCCCTCGGGGCTTTTGGAGGTCTCGTAATCGCTGGGACCGTCGCCGGCGACGCCGGTGACCTCCTCCTGCGTGCGGTTGCCGTTCAGCAGGGAGGCCGGGTCGTTCACGTTGCCGGCGTCCTTCATCCCGAAGTTGTTCGAGGGGGAGTCGGAGCGGTTCCCCTGACCGCGGGCCAAGCTGTTGCCGTTGCCCTGCCCCCGTCCGGCGCTGGAACCGTTCCCCTCGCTGTCGCCGGGCGACATGCAGGCGGCGCACTGCCCCTTGCACTCGCCCAGCCGGTCGAGCTGGCGGCGGAGGGCCCGGTTCAGCTTCTGGCGGGTCGCGGCCTGCTTCATCTGTTTGGCAAGCGATTTCGCCCCGTTGGAGGCCTTGGCGGCGTTCCCCTCGTTCATGCCGTCGGCCGTCTGCTCGGTGGCCTGCGACATCCGGCTCAGCCCGGCCGCGGACATCGCCCCGGCGGCCTTCCGCATCCGCTCGGCGGCGGCTTTCCGCTCCCGGCGGGGGGCGTCGGCGGGGGCGGCCTCCTCCAGCATTTGGGCGGCTTGTTCGAAGTCCTCCTGCTTGAGGGCCTCGGCGGCGGGCCGCAGGGCCTCGGCGGCCTCCATCGCCGCGGCGAGCGCCTGCAGGTTGGCCGTCACCGCGGCGCCGCTCTCGTCGGTCCGCTGACGGATCGACTCCTCCATCCGGGACAGCTCCGCCAGCACCTCGCGGGCGTCGGCGGTCGGCTCCTTCATCTGTTCGACGCGTTCGCGGAGTTCCTCAATGAGTTCCTCCAGCTCCGGCGTGGACTGCTCGGCGATCTCCTCCTCCAGTTCGTCGATCTGGGCCTCCACGTCCGCGGCGATGGCCAGCAGGTCTTCGTTCGGACCGGCGACGTCCGCGGACGCCTGGCGGGGGGCGGGGAAGAGGGCGAGTCCGACCACCGCGGCGACCGCCAGCGAGCCGACCGCCAACCGCCGACCCGGCCGAAAGGGCACCACCGCGGCCGGTTCGATCGTCTTCAGCCGCTCCGCGGCGTCGGAGCGTTGCAGGGCGGCCCAGGGGGAATCGGTCTTCGACCAGGCAAGGGCCGTCGTCGCCCGGTCCTTCAGGTCGTAGTGGGCGTCCACCGCCGCGGCGGCCCGGTGCAGGCCGCTGGTCCACAGCAGCCCGGCCAGCCCGCCGAGAACCGGCCCGGCGGCCAGCGCCGCGAGCGCCGCCCACGGGGGGATCGTCGCGGCCCCGGTGACGTTCAACACGCCCAGCGTCGCCCCGACGACGGCCGAGGGGACCAGCCCCCAGGCGGCCCAGCGGCCGGCCCGGGCGAGGCGTTGCCGGGTGCGAACCCGGGCCAGCGGCCCGGCGATCGCGTCGTTCGCAACGGCGCCGGCGGGGGCGGACGACGGGGCGCGGTCGGTCATCGGTGCGGGCCGGGAGGGGGGGCGGACCGGCGGATTGTACCGCGGTTGCGGTCGCCAATGGGCTAGGTTCGCAGCCGGCTCCAGAGGGCCGGGACGTCGACGCGGCGGAGGGCGACGTCCAGCAGCCAGAGCGCCAGCGCCGTCGCCAGCAGGTCCGGCCAGAGCGGCAACGGGTCCGGGGCGGTGGCGTCGTCCGGGGCGAAGACCGCCGCGGGAGCCGGGTCGAACGTGCCGCCGCCGGCGGAGGCGACGGCTTTCAGCAGCGTTTCGTTGGTGGGACGGAGCCGCAGCTCCTCCGGGTAGCCGACGGTGACGCCGCGGCTCTGCCGGGCGACGACGCGGCCGTCGACCGTCTGCACGATCTCCGCGTGGTAGGCGCCGTCTTCCGGGGCCTCGAACTCCGCCTCGTACCGGCCGGGGGCCGTCTGCCGGGCGGGCACGGTCCGGGAGCCGAGGGCGGGGTCGATGACCGTCACCTCGGTGGTCGCGTCGTTCCGCCAGCCGCCGGCGGGATCGGCGGCGTCGAGCGTCAACCGGACGGTGTCGCCGGTGCGAGCCATCTGCACCGTGGAGCCGGTTCCGCCCCCCTTGCGCATCGTGTGCCGCAGGATCTGCGCCCAGAAGGGGCCGAAGCCCTCCCAAGGCAGCCACTCGGCGGCCCAACGGGGGCCGGCGTCCGAGGTGAAGGCGACGCTCCAGCCCAGCCCGTAGCGCCACCAGGCCAGCAGCGGGTCGCCGGTTTCGGTGCCCAGGATCACCTCCGCCGTCGCCTTGGGCCGGGTGACGACGTAGCCCAGCAGGAAGGGGGCGGTCTCCATGTCCACGCCGTTCAGGGCGGCGGTGGGACGGATCACCTGCGGGACGAACGGTTCCTCGTTGATGGCGCTTTTGGAGGCGGTGATCGTCTCCTTGGCGAAGATCTGGGGGATGTTGCCCGGATCGTCGGTGAAGTAGCTGCGGCCGCCGCCGGTCCGGGCGATCTGCTCCAGGAGGTTCATGTCCGCCCCCTCGCCGACGCCGACCGTGGAGACCGTCACCCGGTCGGCGACGAGGTCGCGGGTCACGCCGTCGAAGTCGCCGGGGGCGCTCCGGCCGTCGGTGAGGACGATCACGTGCTTGAGCTTGGCGGCGGCCCGGCGGAGGGCGTCGCGGGCCTCGGTCATGGCGGGGTGGAGGTTCGTGCCGCCGCCGGCCGCGATGGAGGCGATGCCGTTGCTCAGGGCCACGCTGTCGGAAGCCGGCCGCACGTCCGCCACCCAGGTGGGCGAACCGTCGAAGGCGACCACGCCGAGTTGGTCCTTCGGCCCCAGCAACTCCACCGCGGCGACGGCGGCGTCCTTCGCCAATTCCATCTTCATCCCGCCCATGGAGCCGCTCTTGTCGATCACCAGCACCATCGCCAGGGAGGGCTTTTCCTTCTCCTTTTCGAAGTCGGAGCGGACCGGGAGCACCTCTTCCAGCACGCTGCGGTAGTACCCGCCGAGACCGAAGCTCTGGTCCCCGCCGAGCATGATCAACCCGCCGCCGAGGTCCCGCACGTAGGTCCGCATGACCTCCATCTGCCGGCTCGACAGGTCCGTCGCCGGCACGTTGCCGAGGAGGACGACCTCGTAGTTCTGCAAATCGGCCACGTCCTCCGGCACGCCGCGGGGCGGGCGAACGTCCACCTCCACGTCCTCTTCGCCCAGCGCCCAGACGAAGCTGCGGGCCGCGTCCGGGGCGGAGTCGATCAGCAGCGCCCGCGGCTTGCCGGCGGCGTAGACCAACCCGGTCGCGGCGTTGTTGTCGACGAGGGCGTCCTGTTTCGCCCCGCTGATGCGGACGGTGTATTCGGCGAGCCGGTCCCGCTCCACGGTCTGCCGGAAGCGGAAGCGGTTCTCGCCCGGTTCGAGCGTTTCCCGCTGGGAGACGACCTTCAACGGGCCGCGGAAGACTTCGACCGTCGCCTCGTCGGCGTGGTTGGCGTCGACGGCGACCTCCACGAAGAACGGCTCCCCGCGGGCCACCTGGGCGGGAACGAGCACCTCGGAGACGGCGACCTCCGGCTCCTCCCGGGTGGGCAGAGGAACGGCGTCAATGCGGTCCCCCCGGCCGGCCCCCGTCCCGCCGCGACCGGCCTGGGCGAGGGCGGCGGCGACGGCGTCGCCGGCCGTCTCGTTGCCGTCGGACAGCAGCACGACCCGCCGCACCTTGTCCGGCGGGGCCGCGGCGAGGGCCGTGCGAATCGCCGCGGCGATGTCCGTACCCCGCAACCGTTCGTCGTCCTCTTGCGTGCTGTCCGGTTCGCCGTCGCCGCGAGGCGGCGCGCCCCCCGGCGTAGCCTCCTCCGGCGGGGCGAGGTACTCCGCCAGCGAGACCGGCTCCCCCACCTCCGCGGCAAAGGGCAGCACGACCGCCTCGGTCCCCGCCGGCGGCTCCCCGACGGCTTCGAGGAAGGTCCGCACCCGGTCCGCCCCGTCGGCCCGGCCGACCGAAAGCGATTCGTCCACGACGAAGGCGACGTACCGTTCGTCCGTCGGCCGCAGCAGGGTGAGCCCCGCGAGAGCCAGCACGAGCAACACCACCACCGCCGACCGCACGACCAGCGAGGCGATCCGCTGCCCGCGGTCGAAGTCCACCAGACTGCGGCGGTAGAGGGCCCACAGCGCCGGCAGCAAAATCAGCCCGAACAGCCACTCCGGCCGGAGCAGATCGAGGGCGTAGGCGGACAGATCGGCGGCGTTCCTCCCCGCGGAGGCCGTATCGGCGAGGGGCGTCATGAAGCTGGTCATTGGATGAACCGCCGCTGATAGAGCCACCATTCCACGCCGACCAGCAGGAGCGCCCCGGCCGCCAGCCAGACCCACCACGGCCGGCCGCCGGCCGTGCCGGCGGGATCGGCGCCCTCGGACGGGGGGGCGACGACGCGGACGTCGCTCTCCGTCGGGGCGGTGAGGTTCACGGCGACCGGGATCGTTGCCGCCGGCCAGTCAGGCGCCGCGTCGGTCGATCCCTCCGCGGTCTCGCCCGGCGGCGGCAGGGGAGCGAGGCGCCACAGGCCGGCTTCGGCCAGCGGGCCGAGAGTCGCCGCGGTCAGCCCGGCCGGCAGCGACCGGGCGGCGCCGGAGGGGGCGAACACGCTCCACCGTTCGCTCTCCGCCCCCTCCGGCAGCGGGACCGAGACGGTGGAGCCCGTCGCGGCGGCGGGCCGCAGTTCGCCGGCGGCGTCGGTGAACCAGGTCAGCGCGTTGACGGCCAGAATCGGGAACGCCGTCCGCAGCGGCAGGTCGGTGGCGTCCAGATCGACCGCCAGCACCACCGCCTTCCCCCGCTCCCCGCCGGCGAGCGGCCGCCGCAGGGCGACCAGCAACGGATTGCCGGTCTCGGCCCCCGTGCCTTCGGCGCCCGGCGGGAGGACCTCCGCCAGCACGGTCGCGTCGGCGTCCGCCGCCGGCGCGACGGGACGCACCTTCGGCAGGTCGACCCGGTCCAGCCGGACGTTCGCCAGCAGCGGGGACCCCTCCGCCTCCTCCGTCAGCCGCACGTTGGGGGCCACGACCTCCTCGCCCACGGCGAACAACCCGGCGGCGTCGGACCGCGGGTCGATGAACCAGACCGGCCGGTCCGGCAGTTCCTCCGGCACGACGCGGTGCAGCACGACGATCGCCCCCGCCGGCAGTTCCTCCGGGACCTCGCCCGTCACCGTCAGGTCGACCAGCGGGTTCGCGGCGAACACCTGTTGCAGAAAGAGGTTCCCCGGCGTCACCAGCGCCACCGGGACCCGCTCCCGCGGCGGGAGCACGGCGCGGGCCTCGTCGTCGGCGGTCAGCAGGTTCGCCGGGGGGGCCGCGGCTTCGTCCTCGTCGTCTGCCTCGTCGAACACCAGCCGGGCGACCAGTTCGCCGCCGGCCTGATCGGTCTTCTCGAAGGTCCGTCGCCACGTCTCGCCGGGGGCGAGGTCCAGCGGGACGGCATCGATCCCGGCCCCGGCGAGGTCGAAGTCCAACCGGAGGGAAATCGGCTCGTCGGCGAAGTTCGTCACCTCGGCGAGGATCTCGTAGCCGATCGGGTCCGTCAGGCTGCGGCGGGTTTGGAACGCGGTGATCGCCACGTTCCCCCCGGCGGCGCCGAAGGGCAGCAGCGTGACGTTTTCCGCCAGTTCCACCCCCTCCGGCTCCCGATCGGAGAACAGCAGCACGCGGCCGTTCTCCCGGTTCGCCACCAGCCGTTCAGCGAGGGCCAGGGCGTCCGCCACGGCGCCGGGGGCGTCGGTCTGGGGAATGGCTTCGATCGCCTCGGCGAGCGTCGGCGGGTGGCCGGTCATCCCGCAGGCGACCTCCGCGGCGGCGCCGGCGACGACCACCGCCGCGGCGTCCCGGTGCCGCAGGCCCTGCACCAACTCCGCGGCCCGGGCCTTCGCCGCCTCCAGCCGACTGCCGGCGCCGGGCTCGTCCGGATCGACGGGGGCGGCCATGCTGGCGGAGGCGTCGATCACCAGCACGAGCCGCCGGGCGCTGCGGGCCTCGGCGTCGGTGAACGGGTCCGCCAGGGCGAACGCCAGCAGGGCGACGAGGAGGAGTTGAAGCAGCAGCGACCCGAGGTGCCGCAGGCGTTCGAACAGGCTCCGCGGGGCCTTCTCCTGATAGACCTTGTCCCAGAACATCAGCGTGCTGACCGGCACCCGCCGCAGGCGGACTTTCAGCACGTACAACGCGATCACCGGGACCGCGAGGGCCAGCCACCAAAGCATCGAGGGGGCGGCGAAGTTCATGCGTCCGCTCCGTTGTGGGCCGCTTCACCGTGCTGCTTCAGACCCTCCACCGTGCCCGGCGTCACCCAGTCGCCCCCGCCGCGCAGGTTGTGCGAGAGGTACTTGAGGAACCGCACGACCGCGGCCCGCTGGGATCGGTTGAACAACTGGCGGTACGGCCCGCCGTCGTATTCCCCGCGGAGGCTGACGCCGTGCAGGCGCCAGAGAAAGACGTCAGTCAGTCGTCCGTGGAGGTCTTCGCCCCGCACGACCGTGCTCATGATCGCCGGCGTGTAGAAGCGGAAGGCGGAGGCGTCGAGGTAGCACAGGGCGTCCGGCCGCTCGTGCAGGCAGGACGGCGGGACGCGGCGCCAGTCCTGCCGCTCAGCCTGTCGGGACAGCCGCAGTTCTTCGTCGTCCCCGTAACGGTCCATCGCCTCGCCGGCGTAGATCGTCATCCCCAGCTCCAGCGACACGTCGCGGAAGGCCTGATCGATGTACGAGAGCAGCCAGTCTCGCACGCCGGTGTCCGGGGCGGAGCGTCGGCGGAACCGGACGGGGCCGACGACGGTAGCGGGGCGGGCGGTCATGCCTGCACCAGGTTCGCGCCGCGCATCATCGACACCACCAGGTCGTCGAACCGCACGTCGCTGCGGCTGGTTGTGTGTCCCCAGCCGCGGCTCCGGCAGAAGGCGGCGAGTTCCTTGCGGAAGCCGTCGAACGCCTCCCGGTAGCGCCGCAGATCCTTCTCCGTGACGGTCCGTTTGACGGCCCGGCCGGATTCGACGTCGGTCAGCTCCACGTCCCCGAGGAAGCCGGGGTCGGCCTCCGCCGCGTCGTAGATTTGCACCACGTGCGGCTCGTGCCCGCCGTGCCGCAGCTTGGAGAGCGGCGCCGAGAAGCCGGCGGGGTCGTAGAAGTCGCTCAGCACCGCGACGAGCCCCGACCGCCGCCCCCGGAGCAGGAACTCGGCGACGAGGTTCGACAGGTTCGTCTCCTCCCCGCGGGCCTCCAGCTTTTCGAGGAACTGGAGCAGCGCCAGCGCCCGCCCCTTGCCGCGGGTCAGCGGCATCTCTTCCACCACGCCCCCGGCGAAGGCGACGACGGCGACCCGGTCCAAGTCCGCCAGGGCGATGTAGGCCAGCGCCGCGGCGACCTGCCGGGCGAGATCAAACTTCGGCGGCGCCCCGTGAGCCATGCTCTTCGACGCGTCGATCAGCAGATAGACGTGTAGATCCTGCTCCTCCTGAAACCGCTTGAGCAGCAGTTCCCCGTGTCGGGCGTAGAGGTTCCAGTCGAGGTGCCGGAAGTCGTCGCCGGGGTCGTATTGCCGGTGGTCCGCGAACTCCACCCCGCCGCCGAGCTGCCGCGTCCGCTTCTGGGCCATCAACTGCCCGGCGAACACTCTTTTCGACAGGAGGGACAGATACTCCAGCCGCTGCAAAAAATCCGGCGGGAACAGGGCGGTCGGGGCGGCGGCCATCTCAGCGGGCCTTCACGACGTCGGCGATCACGTCGTCCGCCCGCACGCCTTCGGCCTGTCCTTCGAAGCCCAAGATCAGGCGGTGCCGCAGAACGGCGGGGGCGGCGTCGTGCAGGTCGTCCTTCGAGACGTGGAAGCGGCCGTCGAGGATCGCCTTCACCTTCGCGGCCAGCACCAGCGCCTGGGCGCCGCGGGGGCTGCTGCCGAAGCGGACGTACTTCTTCACCGCCTCCGGGGCGGAGGGGTGCTCCGGGTGGGTGGCGAGGGTCATCGCGACCGCCCGGTCGCGGACCTCGTCGGCGATCGGCACCTGCCGGGCGAGGTCCCGCATCGCCAGCACGCGGTCCCCGTCCAACACCGGCCGGGCGGCCGGCACGTCGATCGCCGTGGTTCGGTTCAGGATCTCGCCGAGGTCCTCCGCGGTGGGGAACTCGACCAGCAGCTTGACGAAGAACCGGTCCAGCTGGGCTTCGGGCAGCGGGTAGGTGCCCTCCATTTCGAGCGGGTTCTGCGTCGCCAGCACCAGGAACGGCGCGGGCAGTTTGTGCGTGTGCCCGCCGACGGTCACGCTCTTTTCCTGCATCGCCTCCAACAGGGCGGACTGCGTCTTCGGCGTCGCCCGGTTCACCTCGTCCGCCAGCAGGACGTGGGCGAAGATGGGGCCGCGTTGGAACTCGAACCGCTTGTGGCCGTGTTCGTCCTCGGTGACGACGTTCGTGCCCACCAGGTCCGCGGGCATCAGGTCCGGGGTGAACTGCACCCGGCCGAAGGTGACGGACAACGCGCTGGCCAGGGTGTTGACCAGCAGCGTTTTGCCCAGCCCGGGCACGCCTTCGAGCAGGACGTGGCCGCCGGCGATCAGGGCGGTGAGGGTGCCGTCCACGATGTTCGCGTGGCCGACGATCACCCGGCCGACCTCCGCCCGCAGCCGGGCGAAATCCTCGCGGAAGGCGTCCAGCTCGGACTTCAACTCCGCCTCGGACGGAGCCGCGGGGCCGGTCGGGGCGGCGGGGGACGCGTCGGACGGCGGGGCGGTCGTCATCGGGCGGAGCCGCGGGGGAGCGGTGGCGAAGAGGCGTTCCGATGTACCGCCCGCTCCCGCCGCCGTGCGACCGAGCCCGGATCGCGTTCGCCGTATCCGCCTCCGCCCCGGACCGTTGCGTCCGTCAGGGCACGGTGGCGAACTCGCCGCTGTTCAGCAGGGCCCAGCGCAGGTCTTCCAGTCCGCCGTCGACCCGCACCAGCGGGGCCAGCCGGCGCCGCTCCCGGGGGGTGGGGCGCCGGGAGAGGGCGGAGAGGAAGACGTCGTCCAAGTCTTTCGGACGTTGGTTCTTCGAGGCCGCGGCGACCGCGGCGCTGAGCGCCTCGCCGTTCATCAGGGCCAGGGCCCGGGGGATGTCGGTCACTGGGGCGAGGTCCTCGCCGTTCTCGTCGTTGGCCTGCGGCCGCACGAACCCGGCGACCCAGGCGTCCCGGGCCCGCAGGTCGAGCGGCCGGCCGGAGACCGCGGCCAGCGAGTCGAACGTCTGCTCGACCGTCAACGGCTTGGGGTAGCAGCGAGTGAACAGCAGCGGCACGCCGGCGGCGGGGTCGTCGACGGCGTTCTCCTCCGTCGCCGCCCCGCTGAGCGAGTACAGCCGGGTCGCCGTCAGGGTCGCGTACAGATCCTGCACGTCGTACCCGGTGGCGACGAAGCGGTCGGTGAGAGATTCCAGCACCGCCGGGTACGACGGCGGGTTGTGCGGGCCGAGGTCGTCCACCGGATTGACCAGCCCGGCCCCGAACAGGTGGGCCCACGCCCGATTCACGAAGGCCTTCGCCGGCAGCCGGCGGTCGTCGGAGAGCAGCAGTTCGGCGAGTTTTTCGCGGCGGCCGTCCGCGGCTTCGACCGTCTCCCCGGCGTATTTGGGGAAGGTCGCCTGCATGACGCCGCGGCGGTCCTCGAAGAAGGTCGGCCCGCCCTCCGCCCGCGACTCCAGCGCCGCGACGCGGTCGCCGTCGGCCGTCGGCCGTTGCACGACGTCGGCGCCTTTGAAGAAGGCGTTCAACTCCCAGAAGCGTTCCTGCGACCACTCCTCCCCGCCGTTGTGCGGGTGGTCGTGGCACTGCATGCACTGCACCCGCGTACCGAGCAGCACCCGGGCCGTGACCGCCGTCGCCGGCACCGCCTGGTTGTTGACGTGGGCGACGAGGAAGTTCGTCGCCGGGGACTGCCGCACGTCGCCGGTGGCGGCGATCAGCTCCGCGGCGACGAGATCCCAGCCGACGTTCCGCTCGAACTGGTCCGCGAGGTGCGCCCGCAGCCCGGCCCGGTCCACGCCCGGCCGCGGGGCCCGGCCGACGAGGGCCGTCGTCCAGCGTTCGGCGAGGTGCGACGCGAACCGTTCGCCGGAGAGCAGGCGGTTCAACTCTCGCTGCCGCCGGCCCGGGCGGTCGTCGTTGAGGAACCGGGCGACCTGGTCCGGCGGCGGGGCGTGCCCGGCCAGATCCAGCCACGCCCGCCGCAGCCACTCGCCGGGGTCGGCCTCGGGGGAGGGGGGAACTTCCGCCTCCGCCCAGCCGTGGGCGAGCGCCGCGTCGATCGCCGCCGCGGCCTCCTCCGGCGGCACGACCTTCCCGTCGTCCCGCGAGGCGACCGCGGGCGTCGTCGGGGCGGCCGGGGCGCCGGGCGCCGGGTCGGTCGCCGGGGCGCCGTGGAGTTCGGGGAACAGCTCCGGCGTCGGTCGGGCGGGCGGTTCGACGTCCGCGACCGCCGCGCCGGGGGCCGGAGAGAGCGTCGGCTCGTCGGGCGCCGGCTGCGGTGCGACCGCGGCGACGCCGGCCGGGGGGCCGTCGTCGGCGGGCCGCAGGAAGAAAGTCAGCCCGCACAGCAGCGCCAGGGAGGCCGCCAACGTCAGCGGCGTCCGCCAGCGGGCCGTCTTCGCCGGCTCGGGGGATTCCGGGGTCTTCTCCGCCAGCGTGAGGGCCGGCAGAGCCGTGGAAGAGAGCGTGCCCGCCGCGTACGACAGCGTGCCGTGCACCGCGGTCAGATCGAGATACGCCCGCATCGCCGCGGGGTCGCCCAGCACCCGGGCCTCCAGTTCCGCCAGACCGGCCTCGTCCAGCCGCCCCTCGTGCAGGGCGTGCACGGCGTCGGCCAGTTCTTTCGGGATATCGGCGGGGGAGAGGGGGTTCATGTCGCCACCCCCGTCGTCGGGGCGCCGAGTTGGGTGAGTTCCCGGCGGACGCATTCCGCCAGCGTTTTCTTGATTCGACCGAGGGACTGATACACCGCGTTGACCGGCCGTCCGAGCATCGCCGCCACGTCCTTGCCCTGGACCTCCTCCCCATCGGCGCCGGGGGTGTACCGGCGGGTCAGCAGGTCGCGGTCTTTGGCGGACAGTTTTTCCACGCAGGTCTCCAGCACGCGGCGGCGTTCCTCCCAGAGGCCGGGGTCGGCCTCCGCCTCCCGGGCGACGGCGGCGACGAACTCGTCGGAGAACCGCAGCCGATCGCGGCCTTTTTTCTCACGCCACTTCAGCACCTCGTAGGTCGCCACGGTGGAACTCCAGGCGGCGAAGTTGGTGCCCGGCTCGAAGGTGTGGGCCTTCCGCCAGATGGCGAGGTTGGCGTTCTGCAAGATCTCCTCGGCGTCCGCTGGGCGGCCGACCTGCGACAGGATCGTCAGGAAGAGCCGCCGCTGGGACGCGGTGAAGTCACGGAGGAACTGCTCGTCGGGTTCGTGCATCATTTGTAGGGTCCGCTCTGCGGACCGTGCAGATTCGGTCGCGAATTGAGATTCGCGGTCCGCACAGCGGACCCGACGTCGACTCTCCCGATCACCCGATCAATTCGGCGATGGGGCGGCCGCCGTTGGCGAGCTTCATCGGCCGACCGGTTTTGGAGGTGTGGACCGTGTTCAGCGGGATGCCGATCGCCTGGGCGACGGTCGCCCAGAGGTCGCCCGGCAGGTAGCTGGGGCCGTCGACCCGCATGCCGTCCTCGGAGGTCTTGCCGACGGCGATGCCGCCGGTGAGGCCGCCGCCGCCGATCAGCACCGACCAGCTGCGGGCCCAGTGGTCGCGGCCGACGTTCTGGTTGATCCGCGGGGTCCGGCCGAACTCGCCCATGCAAACGACGACGGTGTCCTGCAGCAGGCCGCGCTGCTTGAGGTCCGCGGTGACGGCGGACAGGCCGGCGTCCAGCGTGGGCAGCTTGTCGGTGGACAGGGAGTTGAACACGTCGTTGTGCAGGTCCCAGCCGCCGTAGCCGACCTCCACGAACGGGACGCCCCGCTCGACCAGCCGGCGGGCCATCAGCAGACCGCGGCCCAGGCCGCTGGTGCCGTAGGCCTCGCGGGTCTTCTCGTCCTCCTGCTCGACCTTGAAAGCGTCCATCTGGGAGGAGGTCATCAGGTTGACGGCCTTGTCGTAGACGTCGGCGTGCGCCTGGGGGGCGTCGCCGCGGCCGCTCTTGATGAAGTTCTCTTCGAGCACGTTCAGCATCGCCAGCCGGTTCTGGAGGCGCTGCGGGCTGGTCCAGCGGTCGAGGGAGGCGTTGCGGATCTGGCCGTTGGAGGAGACCTCGAACGGGGCGTGCCGCATGCCGAGGTAGCCGCTCTGGCCGCCGCCGGAGGAGATGGAGATGAACGCGGGAATCTCCAACTGCGGCCGCTGGGCACCGATTTCGTAGCTGACCACGCTGCCGAAGTGCGGGTGCGTGGCGGTGACTTCCGGCCGGTAGCCGGTTTTCATGAAGTACCGGCCGCGGTCGTGGTCGGCCTCGATGCTGCTCATGGAGCGAACGACGGACAGCTCGTCCATCACCATCGCCGTCTTCGGCAGGTGCTCCGAAATTTGCAGGTCGCCCTTGGTGTCGATGGGCTTGAACTCGCCGCCGGTGTTCGTGCCCGGCTTGAGGTCCCACATGTCGATCGTGGGGGCGCCGCCGCCGAGCCAGACGAGGATCACGGCCTTGCCGTTCCGCCGCACTTCCTGCGCGTTCGCCTCCAGGTGGGAGAGGAACTGCAGGGCGGGCACGGTCGCGGCCCCGGCGGCCATGTGCCGCAGAAAGTGGCGACGGGAGGTCTGGTCGGTGGCGAACATCGGGGCGGACTTTCGGAAAACGGGAATCGGGAAGTGAGCGGGGGACAGGGGACGCCGAGCGGGTTCGCTAGTCCCGTCCGGCGGGCGACGTGAGTTCCGAACTCACTTCACGAACACGAACTCGTTGCTGTTCAGCAGGGCCCAGAACAGGTCCTGGTAGCCGTAGATGGGCTTTTCGCTGCCGCGGATCAGTTGGGCGGCGGCGGACTTCTCCTTGCTCGTCGGCTGACGGCCCAGCGCCGCGAGGAACAGGCGGTCGACGGCCTCCTCCGGCTTGTTCGTCGAGCCCAGCACGCGGTTCAGGTAGCTGCCGGGCTCGGCGGAGATCGCCTTGGAGGTCAGTTCGCCGTTCATCATCATCAACGCCTGCGGGATCGAGCCGTTGAAGGTGGTGGACTCGGTCAGGTCGTCGGTGCCGAAGGCGGTGACGAACTGCTGGAGCCATTGGCGCTTCTGCCGTTCGATCGCCTCCCAGTCGGAGTTGCCGGCCTTCTGGGCCTCCGTGGCGATCAGCAGGGAGTCGTACAGCTGCTCGGCGGTCATCCGCTTGACGGCCATGTGGCTGAACAGCGGCAGCTCGCCGGCGGCGGGGTCGTCGAACTCGTTCTCCTTGGTGGACCGGCTGGTCAGCTGATAGGCCTGCGAGTTGGTGATCCAAGTGATCAGCCGGCGGACGTCGTAGTTGCTTTCGATGAACTTCTCGGTCAGGAAATCCAACAAATCCGGGTGGCTGGGCGGGTTGTGGGGGCCCATGTCGTCCACCGGCTTGGTGAAGCCGTAGCCGTGGAAGTGGCCCCAGGTGCGGTTCACGAAGGCCCGGGCGACCTGGTCGGTGACGGTCTGGGCGGACTCGCTGGCCTGCGGGAAGCCCTCGTCGTCCGGCTCCAGCCCGGTCAGGGCGGTGGCGAAGGCGGCCCGGCGGTCGGTGTCCCGGCCCTCGCCGAAGGTCTTGCCGAACGCCTCGGGGAAGGCGACCTGCATCAGGCCGCTGCGCTTCTCGAAGAACACCGGACCTTCCAGCGGGCGGCGGACCAGCTCGGCGTAGACGAACTCGTTCTGGCCGGTCGACTCGTCGAACTCCTCGTGGTCCACCCGGCGGGCCGACTTGAGAATGCTGTTGAACTGCCAGAACTGGTCCTGTTTCCAGTCGTTGAACGGGTGGTTGTGGCACTGGGTGCACTGCACCTGCATGCCGAGCAGCAGCCGGGTCGCCTTGGCGGTCGCCTGCACGCCGTCGTCGTTGTCGACCATCTGGGCCAGCAGGAAGTTCGTGGCCCCGTTCTCCTCGAAGTGCCCCTCGGCGGTGATCAGTTCGAAGACGACCTCGCTCCACGGGAGGTTGCGGGCGAAGGCGTTGCGGAAGAACCGCCGCATGCCCAGGCGGCTGGTGTTCTCCGGTTCGCCCTGGCCGATGGCGAGGTTCGTCCAGACGGTGCTGAAGTGCCGGACGTAATCCGGACTGTCCAGCAGGGTTTGAATCATCTCCGCCCGCTTGTTCTCCGACCGGTTCCGCTGGAACTCGACCACGGTGTCGGCGTCGGGGATGTGGCCGCCGAGGTCCAGCCAGATGCGGCGGAGCCACTCCGAGTCGCTGGCGACGGGGGAGGGCTCGACGGCGTTGTCCTCCCAGCTGCGGGCGATCAGCCGGTCGATCTCCGCGATGATCGCCGCGTCGCCGTTGCCGCGGACGGGCTCCCCGCCGGTTTCCGCGGCGTAGGCCCCCCCGCCGCCGGCGCCGGGGGCGGACAGCAGCGGGGCCAGCGCGAGCGTGAGGACTGCGGCGAGCGGTCGGAGTGTCATCGGCGGGGCGGTTCGGTACGACGGACGATTGCGTACCGGGCGGGGGCGAAAGCACGCCCGGCACGACAGACTTACCCGGTCCCCGAAGCCCGGGTTCGTCGGAAAACGGCCCGATTCTCGGAATTCGCCCCGCAAAGTCCCCGCACTCAGGAGTTTCCCCATGGCCGACGCCGCCCCGCCCACCCTCGATTCGCTCAAGTCCGGACACTGCAAACCCTGCGAGGGCGGCGTGCCGACGCTCTCCCGGGGCGAGGTCGCCGAACGCCTCAAGCTGTTGACGGAGTGGGAAACCACCGACGACGGCGACGCGATCCGCCGGGAGTGGAACGTCGGCTCCTTCTCGAAGGGGCTGGCGTTCTTCGATCGCGTCGGGGAGATCGCCGAGGCGGAGGGCCATCACCCGGACCTACACCTGACCGGCTACCGGCACGCCGCGATCGTGCTGAAGACGCACGCCGTCGGCGGGCTGACGGAGAACGACTTCATTCTCGCCGCGAAGATCGACGCCCTCGGCGACCCGCGGGAGGCATAATGCGGAGCGTCGGCTCCGCCCGCCCCGCGTTCCCCCGACCCCGCCCTCCCCCGCCCCCGCCGTGCGCCTCGTCTTCACCCCGCTGCCGCCGGCGAACGGCGGGCCCCCGGTCAACCGGGCGGTGCCGCTGGACCGGCCGGTGCTGTTCTTCGGCCGGCACCCGGACTGCGACGTCTCCCCGCAGGGCAGCGCCAAGGTGAGCCGCCGGCACTGCTGCGTCGCGGAGGCCAGCGGCCGGGTGCGGGTGCGGGACCTGGGCAGCCTGAACGGCACTTGGGTGAACGACCGCCCGGTCCGCCGCGAGGCGCCTCTCGTCCCCGGCGACGTGCTGCGGATCGGCGACGTCGGCTACCGGCTGGAACGCCTGGAGACCGTGCAGGACGGCTCGCAGAGCGGCGTCGTCTCCATCGCCCCCACCGTCGCCGACGCGGTCCCCCCGGGCGGCGAACCCGGGGCGGACAGCTCCTCGGACGTCGTGCCGATCTGAATCTAAGGGGGAAGGGGGGAGGCGTAAGGCGTAAGGTGGGCGACGCCCCTGTCGCTCTTATCCCTTACGACTTTCCCTTTTCCCCTATGGCGCAAGACTTCGCCCCCGTCGCCGATCGCCTGTCCGCCGATGCGGAGGCGAACCGCGAGCGGTTGTTCGAACTGCTCCGCATCCCCAGCGTCAGCGCGGACCCGGCCCACCGGGACGACTGCCGGTCCGCCGCCCGGTGGGTGCGGGACCTCTTGCAGAATGCCGGCTGCACCGCGGAGCTGGTCGACACCGGCACGGCGGAGCGGCCCGGGCACCCGATCGTCTTCGCCAAGACGCCCCCGGTCGCCGGCGCCCCGACGCTGCTGGTCTACGGGCACTACGACGTGCAGCCGCCGGACCCGCTGGACCTGTGGACGACGCCGCCGTTCGAGCCCGCGGTGCGGCCCGGCCCCGGCGGGACCGAGCACGTCTACGCCCGGGGGGCGACGGACGATAAGGGGCAGATGCTGACCCACCCGCTGGCCGTCGCCGCCTGGCACGCCGCCGCCAGCGGGCCGCCGGTCAACGTGACCTTCGTGATCGAGGGGGAGGAAGAGGTGGGCAGCGACCACCTCGACGAGTTCCTCGCCTCGCACAAGGACGAGTTGGCCTGCGACGCGGCGGTGATCTCGGACACCAGCCAGTTCGCCCCCGGCGTGCCGGCGATCTGCTACGGGTTGCGGGGCATCACCGCCTGTGAGGTGACGGTGACCGGGCCGAAGGCCGACCTGCACAGCGGGCTGTTCGGCGGGGCGGTGGCGAACCCGGCGAACGCGCTGGCGAAGATCGTCGCCGGCCTGCACGACGCCGACGGCCGCGTCGCCGTGCCCGGGTTCTACGACGCCGTCATTCCCCCCACCGACGAGGAACGGGCCGCCTGGGCGGACCTGCCGTTCGACGAGGCGGCGTTCCTCGAAACGACCGGCGCCCCGGAACCGGTCACCCCGCCGGACGCCACCGTGCTGGAGGGCCGCTGGGGCTGGCCGACCTGCGACGTGAACGGCCTGACCAGCGGCTATCAGGGCCCGGGGCCGAAGACGATCATCCCCGCGAAGGCGTCGGCGAAGATTTCGTTCCGCCTCGTGCCGGACCAGGACCCGAACGCGATCCTCGCCGCCGTCCGCGAGCATGTGCAGAGCCTCTGCCCGCCGGGCGTGCGGGTCGAGGTGACCCCCTTCCACGGCACCCCCGGGGTGCGGTTCGACACGGACTCCGCCCCGTTCGAGGCCGCCCAGCGAGCGGTCGAGCACGCCTTCGGCACGGCCCCGGTGATGATCCGCGAGGGCGGCACGATCCCGGTGGTGCGGGCGCTGGGCGAAACGCTCGGTTGCCCGGTGCTGCTGCTCGGCTGGGGCCAGAACAGCGACGGCCTGCACAGCCCGGATGAACGGTTCAGTCTGGACGCCTTCCAGCGCGGGGCGTTGGCCAGCGCCCGGCTGATGTGGGAGTTCTCGCAAGTCTGAACGAGGCCCCGGTTCGCCGTCGCCGACAGGCGGCGCGCGTGTCAGAGCGGCTCGCGCC
>NZ_JBINJD010000220.1:0-6881 GCF_043951915.1 Alienimonas sp. DA493
GTCCCGGACGCTTCAAGCGTCCGGGACGCTCGGTCGAGGGGCGGGAACCGCGGGTTCACCGCCTTTTTGTACACTGTACGCTTGACGGCATGTTTCCGCGCGGCAAGGTGCTCGCTTCACGCCCGGCTCGGTTTCGGGCTCCGCCGTTCTCGCTCACAGGAACCCCCGCGATGTCTGAGGCCGTTTCGCACAACCCGGTCGGCTGGTTCGAGATTTACGTCGACGACCTCGACCGGGCCGTCGCGTTTTATGAGGCGACCTTCGGCGTGACGCTGGAGTCGCTGGACGCCCCCGACACCGGCGGCCCGCCGGTGACGATGAAGACGTTCCCGATGGCGATGGAGGCCTCCGGCGCCGCCGGGGCGCTGGCCAAGATGGAGGGCGTCCGCCCCGGGCCGGGCGGCACGCTGATTTATTTCAGTTGCGAGGACTGCGCCATCGAAGCCGCCCGCGCCGCCGAGGCCGGCGGGACGGTTCAGCAGGAAAAAATGGCGATCGGCCAATACGGCCACATCGCCCTGGTGAAGGACACCGAGGGGAACCTAATCGGGTTGCACTCGCAGAAGTAACGATGCCTGACGCCGGCTCGTCCCCGTCGCGGCGGCCCTGTACCAAGCCGTCGTGACGTTTATTGTGTGTGTGGGGGGGGGGCAAGGTGAGAGATTAAACCGCGTCGTCATCGGGACCATGGGCCACCACATCCAGGCGATCGTCGCTCCGGACCGGACCGCCGACGCCGTCGCGGCCCGTTGGCCCGAACTGCCGAGGCTTCGACACGAGGCCCTGTTCTCCATCTTCCCGGTGGACGCCGGACTGATCGACGCGACGGTCGAACCGATCGCCGCGGCGCGCCCCCCAAGCCACTTCATATTGCTGACGCCCGGCTTCCGCGAACGTCTGCGGAAGCTGTCCTCGGACGGCGTTCTCGCCTACCTCGAAACGGACTACTTCGGCGGGGCCGGCGGGCAGGGGGCGTTGGTCGCGGACCGTGGCGTCGAACGGATGGAGCCGACGTGGTCCGAGGCGGACGCGATCAATCGGGCTCTGAAGCTCATCGGATTCCCGCGCGGCGGGTGCGTTGACCGCTTCGAGAACCTCGGGCTCGCGTCCGTTCGAGACAACGAGGATTTACTCGATCTGATCCAAACCCCTACGAACGACGCCCCCGCTTAGAGCTTAGAACGCTCTTCACCGAGGCGTAGCGTTCAACACCAGCCCGGAGCCCAAGCTCCGGCCGTGCGTCGTCTCGTGGGGCGGCTGCACCGACGGCCGATGCTTGCGCATCGGGCTGGTATCAGCCGCGACGCCCTGCGGAAGAACGCTCTGCCGTCTGTCGTACGGCCCCACGCATGCGGTTGCGCCGGGCTGGCGGTAGGCTCCCGGCATGTCCGACGCGCCCGCTCCGACCGGCTCCGCCCGCCCGAAGGGCTCCGCCCCGGCGGCGGTGCAGTTTCTCGCCCGGTTCGCCCGCAACCCGCGGACCGTGGGGGCCGTGCTGCCCAGCAGCCGGTATCTCGCCGAGGCGATGCTCGACAGCGTGAACTGGGACGAGGCGAACTGCGTGCTGGAGTTCGGCCCCGGCACCGGGCCGTTCACCCGCTTCGTGCCGGAGCGCCTCAAACCGGACGCCCGCTTCCTCGCCGTCGAACGCGACCCGGCCTTCGTCGCGAGATTGCAACGCGAGTTGCCGCACGTCGACGTCGCCCACGCGGACGTCACCGCGGTCGGCGAGGAGTTGAAGGCCCGGAACCTCGGCCCCGCCGACGCGATCCTCTGCGGGCTGCCCTGGGCGGCCTTCCCGCCGGACCTGCAGGACCGGCTGATGACCGCCACGCTGGAGCACCTCAAGCCCGGCGGCTCCTTCGCCACCTTCGCCTACGTGCAGGGCGCCGTGCTGCCTGCCGGGCGGCGGTTCCGGGCGCTGCTGGACGAACGCTTCAGCCGCGTCGCCGCCTCGCCGGTCGTCTGGCGCAACGCCCCGCCGGCGTTCGTGTACCGCTGCGTGAAGTAGGGCGGCGGGGGGTCAGCCCCAGCCGTCGGTCTCGTTGGCGGCGAGAGCGGCGATCAGCTCCTCCCGCGTCATCAGGGACCGTCCGCGGATCCCGTGACGGCGGGCCAGGTCGTACAGCTCCCGGGTGGACAGCTCGGCGGGGTTCGGCGGTTTGGACATGGGGGCCGCCGTGGGGGGAGCCGTCGGAGGGGACGCGGGGGAAGCCTCGCGGGAACGCGGGGGGGTCGGTCGCGGGGAGGGAGGGCGGGCGGAGATCGTCCGCGAACCGGACCGGGCGGCGGCGGGCGAGGCGACGGGCATCCTGCGAACCGGGGCGGGGGACGAACCCGGAGGATCGGCCCGCCGCGGCGCCTTGACGGGCGGGACCGCAGGGCGCACCAACGAGCCGCGAGGGACCCTCCGAGGGGAGGAACCGTTTGACCCTGCAAATCATAGGCCGAACCCCCGATCGCCTTGGCGGAGAGAGCGGCGCGGCGGTAGAACCGGTGCGTCCGGAGCCAGGGGCGCGACCGGCGCCGGTCCGGCTGGCAGTTCGCCCGCGTTCACCGGACGTTCATCGGCCGGCCCGGTCGCCCGGCGACCAGCCGCCGCCTCGCGGGCGCCCGGGCCGGCCGGGCCGGATTTGCGGTCCCTCGCCGGTTCGTCCCGCCCTCCGGCCACGGTTGGATCCGCCATCCATCAACGGTTCGTCCGGGGGCCTTCCTGATGGGACGGTGGTGTATCCACGCTTTCTCCCGCCGCGGCGTCCCTTAGGCTGTCGTTCGAATCCCGCGTCGCCCACCCCGCTCGCTTATCCTGCGCGGCCTCGGCGGCGCCCGCCCCGTTTCACCCGGCTCTCACTCGGTTCTCACCATGACTCCCCGAGCGTTCCACAGCGGCTCCCCGCCGGGGGCCGGCGCCGCGGCCGGCTCGGCTCGTTCGGTGATGATCGTGGACGATCACCCCGTCGTTCGGCAGGGCCTCCGGCTGCTGCTCGACCGCGAACCGGACCTGCACGTCGTCGCCGAGGCCGACGGCGTCACCGAGGCCTTCACCCGCTTCAAGGAGGTCCGCCCGGACCTGGTCATCATCGACCTCTCCCTGAAGGACGGCTCCGGCATCGAGCTGATCAAGGAGATCCACGCCTCCGAGCCGGACACGCACATGCTGGTTTCCAGCATGCATGACGAAAGTCTGTTCGCCGAGCGCGTGCTGCGGGCCGGCGCCAAGGGGTTCATCTCCAAGCAGGAAGCGACCGGCAGCATCGTCGAGGCCGCCCGCCAGGTGCTCGGCGGCCGGGTCTACCTCAGCCCGGCGATGAGCGACCAGATGCTGCACCGGCTCGTCAGCAACGACGACGACGCCGTCGACAAGAGCCCGATCGAAAGCCTCTCCGACCGGGAGTTGGAGGTGTTCGAGATGATCGGCCAGGGCCTGACGACCCGCCAAATCGCCGCCAAGCTGGACCTCTCCCCGAAGACGGTCGAGACGTATCGGGAGAACATCAAATCGAAGCTGTCCCTCGCCAACGGCACCGCCCTGACCCGGCACGCGGTCCAGTGGTTGCTGGAAAACACCTGAGGGCCGCTGCGCGGAAGGGCCAAGGGACAAGAGGCAAGAACCAATGACGGCGAGCGGGGGCGTGAGCCCCCTGAGCAGACCGGGATGCCGGGCACGTTTGCGGCTGCGAACCGCGTCGCCGTAGCGTGCGGCGTTCGCTCTCGCCCCCGTCCGGTCCGCTTTCGATGACGATTCGCCTGTTCGTCGCGCTCCTCGCCTCCGGGATGACGGGAGCAACCGCGGCCCCGGGCGGGGAGCCGTTGAAGGTCTTCATCCTCGCGGGGCAGTCCAATATGCAGGGGCACGCCGCCGTCGAGACGCTCGACGGGATGGCCCTCCACCCGGACGCCGCCCCGCTGTTGGAAAAACTCCGCGGGCCGGATGGGGAGCCGGTCGTGCTGGAGGACGTGCGGATTTCCTCGGTCGGAGCGAACCGCGACGAGACGATTGTCCGCACCGACCCGCTGACGGTCGGCTTCGGGGCGGAGGGCCGCGGGCCGAAGATCGGGCCGGAGTTTTCGTTCGGGGTCGTCATGCACGAGCTGCTCGGCGAGCCGATCCTGCTCGTCAAAACCGCCTGGGGCGGCAAGAGCCTGCACACGGACTTCCGCCCGCCCTCCGCCGGCTCCCGCCCGTTGACCGAGGGCGAACTCAAACGGGCCGAGCAACGCGGCGAGGACCCCGCCGCCCTCCAGGCCGAACTGAACGACCGCAGCGGCGCCTATTACCGCAAGATAATGGCCCACGTGAAGGCGGCGCTGGCCGACGTGGACGAACTGCACCCCGCCTACGACCCGGCGGACGGCTACGAACTGGCCGGCTTCGTCTGGTTCCAGGGCTGGAACGATATGGTCGCCGGCGACCAGTACCCGAACCGCGGCGAGCCCGGCGGGTACGACGAGTACAGCCGTCTGCTGGCCGCCTTCATCCGCGACGTGCGGAAGGACTTGGGCGCCCCGGAGTTGCCGTTCGTCATCGGCGTGCTGGGGGTGGGCGGCCCGGTCGCGGACTACCGCCCGGACCAACAGCGGTACGCTGACGTGCACCAGAACTTCCGCGACGCGATGGCCGCCCCGGCCGCGTTGCCGGAGTTCGAGGACAACGTCGCCGTCGTGCGGACGGAGGAGTATTGGGACGGCGAGGTCGCCGACCTGGTCCACCGCCGGAACCGCCTGAACGGGGAGCGGAACCGCATCGCCAAGGCCGAGCGGGCCGGCGACCTGACCGCCGAACAGGCCGACGCCGCCCGCGAGGCCCTGCCGGACGCTCTCACCGCCGAGGAGGAGGCCCGGCTGGAGGCGAGCGTCTCCAACGCGGAGTACCACTACCTCGGCTCCGCGACGATCCTCGCCCGCATCGGCGAGGCCTTCGCCCAAGCCAACGCGGCGCTGCTGGAGTCGGCGGGGGAGGGGCGGTAGAACGCCAGGATCTCCGTGAGCCCGAAGCGCAAGCGAGGGCCGGAACCGTCTCCCCTCGCTTGCATTTCGGGTTCACGGGGGCGGCCCGCCGCTCAGTACACCCACTCCGTGATCACCCCCGCCACGAAGCGGTCGGAGGCGAACAGGGGGTTCTCGGAGTCGAACTGCTGGTAGTTCGCCACCGCGGCGACGCTCAGGCGGGGGCTGAACCATTTCCGGAGCTCGGCGCCGCCGCGGAGGATCAGTTCGTCGCGGCTGGGTTCGAACTCGAAGCGGTCGTAGGTGCGGAAGCCGACGCCGCCGCTGAGGGTCAGGTCCAGCGAGGGGACGATCGGCATCACCGCCCGGCCGGAGAGGCCGGCGCCGTAGTAGGCGTAGTCGCTGCCGGTCGCGTCGAGGCGGTCGAGGTCCACGGCCAGCCGCACGGTGGAGAGGTGTTCCATCCCCACGAGCCATTCCCGGGCGACGCCGCCGGCGTACGTCACGCCGTCGGCGCTGGTCACCTCGGGGAGAATGCCGTCGGCCTCGAAGTCCGCGTGGTCCAGGGCGAGGTAGCCGACGGTGGCGACGCCGTCGGCCCGCAGGTGGGTCAGCCGCCCGACGACGCCGTGCCGCTGGGAGAACGTCTCCCCGTCGAACTGGTCGAGGGTGAAGCGGTACTCCAACCGCGGGACCAGCGTGCCGCCGTTCCAGGGGAGGGCCCACTCGGAGTACAGCCCGGGCGTGAAACTGCGGAGGTTCAGGGCCTCGAACTCGTCCTCGTTCAGCGTGAACCGGCTGGCGGTGGACACGCCGGTCGCCCAGCCGTCGCCCTTGGCGAAGGCGTACTCCGCGTCCCCGCCGAAGAAGAACTGAAAACTCTCCCGGTCGCCGGGGGCGAGCTGCCGGGAGGTCGGCGCCAGGGCGACGTTGCTGTCGTACAGCAGGCCGGTCTCCAGCCGGAGATACATCGGCAGATCGTCCGGCAGCAGGCTGGGGAAGAAGCCGTCGGCGATCGCATCGTCGGCGAGCGGGGCCGGGCCGGGGGGGCCGGGGAACTCGCGGATCTCGTAGCCGGCGGGCGTCACGCCGTCGCCGGCGGCTTCGTCGGCAGGCACGTCGGGGATCGGCTGGACGGCGAGGGCCGCGGGGGGCAGTTCGGCGAGGCGGGCCTGGGCGTCGGCGGCGTATTCGCTGTCCGGGGCAATGCGGACCGTTTCCCGCCACTGCTCGGCGGCGCCGGCGTCGTCCCCGAGGGCGTGCAGGGCCCGGCCGAGATCGAACCGGGCGGCCCCGCTGAGGGGGTCCAGTTCGACCGCGGCCCGCAGGCGTCCCGCGGCGTCCCCCGGTCGCCCCGCGTCCAGCAGGGCCCGGCCGAACAGCCGCTGGGCCGTCGCGTCCCCCGGGGCGGCGGTCGCCTTCGTCTCCAGGTAGTCTAACATCGCCGGGGGCGGCGGCGCCGCGACCGCCGCGGCCGGAACCGCCGCGAGCCCGCACGCCGCCCACAGGACGACGAGAAACGGTGCGGGCGGGGCGGATCGGTCGCGCATACGCCTCGCTTCGGTTTCGATGCACGGGGAGGGGCCGTTCCGAAACGGCGACGCCGGAACGCGTGAGGACGGGGCCGGACACGGCGCCCGGGGCGGAACTAAAAGCGGGCGACGAATTGGTCAAGGTCGACCCGACGGCTCCAACCGATCTGGACTGCCGCCCGCGGGAGGCGCTATCGCCCCCCGCGTTCGCCGCCGTTGCGGGCGTCGACCCTCTGCGCGTCGCCGCACGGCCTCACCCTTCCTCACAAGTCAGGACGCCATGCGTTCGAAATCTCTCCACGGCCTGATCGCGGCTGCCGTCATGGCCGCCGGGGCCGCCGAACTCTCGGCCGCTCCGCCGGTCGGCAGCGCCGTCGACCGGGCGCTGCAGAGCCGCGGCCG
>NZ_JBINJD010000221.1:0-6720 GCF_043951915.1 Alienimonas sp. DA493
GACGGCGACCGGACTGATGCGGCGGCTGGCCCCCCGGTGGGGGCTGGTCGACGCCCCGGACGCCGCCCGCAAGGTGCACAGCACGCCCACGCCGCTGGGCGGCGGGCTGGCGGTCTGGTTCGCCGTGGTCGGCCCGCTGCTCGGCGGGGCGGCGGCGGCGGCGCTCGTGCGTCACGGCTGGCTGCCGGAGTCGATCGTCCCGACGGCCCTGCGGCCCCACCTCGCCGGCGCCGGGGCGAAGCTGCCCACGCTGCTGGCGGTGCTGGGCGCCGGCACGGTGTTGACAGCGGTAGGCCTTTGGGACGACCGCCGCGGCGTCGCCTGGGGATGGCGGCTGCTCGTCCAGTTCGGCTGCGCCGCGATCGTGGTGGTCGCCGGCGTGCGGTTCAGCCTGTTCCTGCCCGGCCTGTCCGGCCGGATCGCGGCGACGGCGCTGACGGTCCTCTGGCTGGTCGTGCTGACCAACGCCTTCAATTTTCTGGACAACATGAACGGCCTGTGCTCCGGCACGGCCGCGATCGCCGCCGCGGTGCTGGCGACGATCATGCTCGTCGCCCTGCCGCGGCCGCACTGGTTCGTCGGAGCGATGGCCCTCACGCTCTGCGGGGCGCTGGTCGGCTTCCTGTTCCACAACTGGGGCGGGAAGATCTTCCTCGGCGACGCCGGCAGCACCTTCGTGGGCTTCATGCTCGCCGCCTGCTGCGCCCTGGGGACCTTCTACGAGGCCCCGGTGCGGGGCGAGGGGGCGGGCATCCACGGGTTCGGGAATCACGTGATCTTCGCCCCGCTGTGCGTGTTGGCGGTGCCCCTGTACGACTTCGCCACAGTCCTCACGATCCGCCTGCGGGACGGCGCGAGCCCGTTTCGGCCGGACCGCAATCACTTCTCCCACCGCCTGACCGACCGCGGGCTGTCCAAGCGGGGGGCGGTGAAGACGGTGTGGCTGTGCACCCTCGTGACGGGGCTGGCCGGGCTGCTGCTCTACCGGGTGGACGGCTGGGTCGGGGCGGGGCTGTGCGTGGCGATCGTCGGCGGGGTGCTGGGGATCGTGGCGGTGCTGGAGTTCTCCACCCGCCGCGGGGGGGCGGCGATGCCGGGCCTTGTGCCCCGGCCGATCGGCGACGGCGCCGCGGACTGAACCCCTCCCGATGCCCAGTGCCCCCGCCGAGCGAACGCCCGCCCCGGCCCCGCCGGCCGCCGGCGACCCCTGGCTCCGCCCGCTGCGGGCCGCGGCGGGGTTGTGCGTCGCCGGTCGCTTTCTCGTCCCCACCGAGGCGACGCTGCTGGGCCTGACCCCCGGCGACGCCGCCGCGGACGGCTGGCTCTCCGTCTTCGCCCTGCTGGCGCTGGCCGTCCTCGCCGTGCGGGCGTGGCGAACCGGCGGGGGACTGCGGTGGGGGCGCTGCGAAAGCCTGCTGGCGGGGCTGGTTCTCGCCCACGCCGTCGCCGCGGCGCCGATCTTTTGGGAGGGCGGGCCGCGGCGGGCGGCGGCGGAGACCGTCTTCAACTGGGCCGGCCTCGCCGCGACCGCCGTGCTGCTCCGCAGCCTTTGGCGCCCGGGCGACGCCGTGCGGCTGGCGGCGCTGGCCGTGGCCTGCGGCACGGCCGCGGCGGCGGTCGGGGCGTGGCAGGTAGCCGTCTCGTTACCGGCCGACCGGGCGGCCTATCGCCAAGCCCGGGAGCAGGCCGACAGCCCGGACGCCGCGATCCGCGACGCCGCCCGGGCCCGCCTCGCCGCGATGGGCGTGCCGGAGGAGCCCGCCGCCCGCAAGCGGTGGGAGGACCGCCTGTTGGGATCGCGGGAGCCGTTCGGGCCGTTTTCCCTCGCGAACACCCTCGCCGGCGTGCTGCTGGCCGCGGCGTTGTTGCTCCCGGCGCTGCTGCGGAGAGATCGAACGACCCTCGTCGTCGCCGGACTGGCCGCGGCGCTGCTGATCGGCGTCCTACTACTCACGAAAAGCCGCACCGGCTACGTCGGCTTCGCCGCCGGGGCGCTGACTTGGGCGGTCCTCCGCTGGGGCCGCGGGCCGGGGAGGAGCCTGGGGAAGAGGACGCTCCTCGGCGCCGCCATCGCCGGGGGACTGCTGTGCGTCGCCGTCGGGGCCGCCGTGTGGGCGGGCCAGCTCGACCGGGAGGTGCTCTCCCAAGCCCCCCGCTCCCTCGCCTTTCGCCTGCAGTACTGGACCGGCACGCTGCGGGCGCTGGCGGAACGGCCGCTGCTGGGCGCCGGTCCGGCGAACCTGCGGCCGTTCTATCTGCTCCACAAGGAGGCCGCGGCCAGTGAGGCGATCGCCGCCCCGCACAACCTCGTGTTGGATCTGTGGACCAGCGGCGGGCTGCTCGCCCCGCTGCTCGCCGCAGCGCTGGCCTGGTGCGGGGTGACGCGGTGGCGAAAGGCGTCCGCTCCGCCGGAGATCGACAGGGGAGAAGAGGTGGACGAGAAGACGATGGGCTGGGATCCGCTGTTCGTCGGGGCGCTGGCGGCGTTCGGCCTGATCGGGGCGTTCGGCGGTCTGCTGGGGCCGACGCCGGACGTGGCCCCGGACCTGAATCCTTGGATTTACGCCGTCGTGCGGGAGTGGAACTGGCCGATCCTGCTCGCCGCGGCGCCCGCGGCCGCCGTGCTGCGGTGGTGCGGACGTCCGGCGGTGCCGCGACTGACCGGCCCGGCGTGGGCGGCGGCGTGCGTCGGGCTCGCCGTGCACCTGCTGGGGGCCGACGGGGCGGAATTCCCGGCGGTGATCGTCCTCTTCCTCCTCGCCCTCGCGGCGGCGCCGGTCGCGGCGGGGGAGCGGCAGGAACCGCGGCGGCGAGGGGGGGCGATCGTCGCCGTCGTCGCCGCCCTGCTGGCCGTCGGGGGGCTGTGGTTCGTCCTGTTGCCGGGGCGGACTGCGGGGGGGCTGATCGAGTTCGCCGGGGCGGAAGCCGCACGCGGCCGCGACCCGCGGGGGACGCTGAGGCGGGCCGACGCCGCCGACCCGCTGTCGGACGCGGCCCTCGTCGCGCTGGCGGAGTTCGCCACGTCGCGGGCCCTCGCCGACCCGGAGGCCCCGGGCGACCGCCGCGAGGCCGAGGCGCTGTGGGCCGAAGTCCTCTCCCGGAACCCGTACGACGGCCGGGCGCAAGAGCGGCTGTCGGATTTGGCCCGGACGGTTGGGGCTTGGTCGGAGGCGATGGAGGCCGACCGGGCGGCGGCGGCCCTCGACCCCTCCGCCGCGACGCCGTGGGCCCGGCTGGCGGAGTCCGCCGCCCGGGCCGGCGACGCCGGGACCGCCCGCACGGCGGCCGCGGCGGCGCTGGAGCGGGACGCGATCACCCGCGCCGCCGGACACGCCGACCGGGTTCTGCCGGAGGAGGTCGTGGAGAACCTGCGGCGAACGCGGTCCGCGGGCGACTGAGGCGCGGTCGCGGGCCTATGATGCCCGTCCAACGCCCCCGCCCGCGGGGACGTATCAGCAGCGAACGCCGTTCCGGCGTCGTCCTCCTTCGCGTCTTCGTCTCCCGTCCTCGCCCGCAATCCGTTTTCCATGAACGTATTCGCCCGCATCGCCCTCGTCGCCGCGATCGTGGTCGCGGTGGGCGCCGGCCTCTACTTCTTCGTCGGCGCCCCGGCGGCCGGCCGGCTCGTGGACGAATCCACCGCCCCGGTGCCGGCGTTCGCGAAGAACGACGCCCGCTTCCTGCAACCGAAGGTGCGGCCCGCGGCCAAGGGCCCGCACCCGAAGGTGCTGATCGAGGAGCCGAAGCACGACTTCGGCACGATCGCGCTGGGCGAGAGCGACTCCCACACCTTCGTGGTCAAGAACGTCGGCGAGGCTCCGCTGGAACTGGGCGAGCCCATTACCACCTGCAAATGCACCGCCCCGAAGGCCGGTAACGACGAGCGGATCGCCCCGGGCGAATCGACCACCGTCACCCTCACCTACACGCCGGAGAAGGTCGCCAACGAGTTCGCCCAGCGGGCCTTCATTCACACCAACGACCCGGACGCCCCCCGGATCGAACTGGAGGTGCACGGTCGCGTGGAGGAATTGCTCCAGTCGTTCCCCAGCAACACGCTCGACTTCGGCGTGGTGGACGGGAAGGAGTCGGCGTCGAAGTCGTTCAAGGTCCTCTCCCGGCTGCGGGACGAGGTGACCGTGACCGGCACGGACAGCCCCTCCCAGTACCTCAAAGTCACCACCCGCCCGGCGGACCTGTCCGAACCGATCAGCCCGGCCGAGGAGCTGCCGGAGGACGTGCCCGAGGAGGAACGCCCGCCGGCGCCGAAATCCGCGGCGGAACTTGGGTTCACCGGCGGGGTCGTGGTCACCGTGGAACTGCTGCCCGGCATGCCGGTCGGTCGCTTCCGGGAGACGGTCTCCGTGAACTTCGACGAGGAGCCGCCGGACCCGAGTCGGGCGAAGGAGGGGAAGATCACGGTCGACTACAGCACGATGAAGGCGGAGGTCGTCGGCACGGTGCGGGGGCCCTTCGCGTTCGTGCCCGTGCAGCGGGAGAACCAGAGGTTCCTGCCCAACGCCCTGGCGTTCGACCTGGGAGCCTTCTCGGCGGAGGAGGGGACCACCGGCACGCTCCAGCTGTTCGTGGACGGGATGGAGGAGCCGCTGGAACTCACCGACATTGAGAGCACCGAAAAGTACGTCCAGCTCAAGGTGCGACGCGATCCGAGCTTCTCGGTGGAGAGCGGCCGTCAGAAGCTGTTCCTGGACTTCGTCGTGCCGCCCGGCTCCCCGCCGGCCCAGCACATCCGCAAGGGGAAGGTGATCGTCACGGCGAACACCAACCACCCGGACGCCCGCAAGCTCCAGTTCTTCATCGAGATGGCGTCCTACCGCTGAGTCGCCGGGCCGCGCCGGCCCCCGCCGCGGCGTCCTGGCGTCCATCCGGGGGTTGACCGACGTCGGCCCCGGATCGATACCCCCTCACACGGACCGCTCCGGCCGCCGGGCGGACCGCCCCCGCGTTCCCACGGATCGGGTCCCCCCGCGATGAGTTCTACCGACCCCGCTCCCCCGTCCGGTCCGCACGCCGAGACCACGGCCTCCGCGTGGCCGCAGATCCTTGTCGGGGCGGCGATCGGGGCCGCGGCGCTGGGGTTGGGCGCCTTCATCCTCTCCCGCGGCGGCGATCTGACCGACGGCCCGGCCCCGGAAACCGCGGCGCTGGAGGGCGGGGTCGCCGACCCGTACCTCGACCCGCTCGCCGCGTGGGAGGAGCCGACGGCCGCGATCGTGCTGACCGGGGAGGTGCACGGCTATCTGGAGCCCTGCGGCTGTTCCGAGAAGCAGAACGGCGGCGTCGCCCGCCGCAGCGCCCTGTTCAAGAAGCTGCGGGAGGAGCGGGGCTGGGAGGTGGTCGCCGCGGACCTCGGCGGCACGATTCGCCGCAACCGCCTCCAAACCGAACTGAAGTTCGCCGCCATGCGGCGGGCGCTGGACCAGATGGGCTACGGCGTGTTGAACCTCGGCCCCGAGGAGATGCGGCTGGGGGCGGACTACCTCGTCCAGCACGTCTACGACCCCCCGGAGATGATCGCGGCGAACCTCTCCCTCTACGGCGACTCCACCAGCGAGACCGCCGTCGCCACGGGCGTCAAACGCACGCAGATCCTCGAAGCCGGCGGTCTGAAGATCGGCTTCGCCGGGGTCGTCGGCGACACGATGGGGGCGGAACTGAACGACCCGGAGCCCACCAGCACGATCGGCGTCTACGACGCCCCCGAGGCGCTCCCGCAGGCGTTGGAGGAACTCGCCGACTGCGACGTCCGCGTGCTGCTCTCCCAGGCCCTGCCGGAGCAGACGACGCAGTACCTGAAGGACTTTCCCGGCTTCCACGTCGCCGTGACGGCCGGCGGCCCGGAGGACCCCTCGCCGGAGCCGGAGGTCGTTTCCACTCCCGAGGGCGAGGCGTTGCTGCTCCGCGTCGGCCACAAGGGCAAGCACGCCGGCGTGGTGGGCGTCTACCCGCCCGCGGAGGGTTCCGACGGTCCGCGGCTGACCTACGCGCTGGTCACCCTCTCCAAGGACCGCTACGGCCACGACCGGTCCATGGACCCGATCATGGCGAGCTATCAGCAGTCGATCGCGGATAACCTCGAGGCGATCTTCGAGGACCTGCCCCCCGCCGCCCCGCCGCGGCCGGGCGGGTACGTGGGGGCCGCAAAGTGCGGCGAGTGCCACACCAAGGCCTACGCCAAGTGGAAGGAGAGCCCGCACGCCCACGCCCTCGCCAGCCTCACGGAGGGCCGGGCGAACTTCGAGGGCGACTGGGCCGACCGTCGGCTCGACCCGGAATGCCTCTCCTGCCATGTGACCGGCTGGGACCCGCAGGGCTACTTCCCGTACGAGGGCGGCTACCTGCCGGAGCGGATCGCCGCCGGCTCCGGCGGCGGCGGGGCGGACGGCAGCGAGGGCCTCTCCGGCATGGACCGGTACCACAAGCTTCAGGCCCAGCAGTGCGAGAACTGCCACGGCCCCGGCTCCGGCCACGTCGCCACCTTCGAGCGGTGGAAGGCGGACCCGTCATCCGTCTCGCAGGAGGAGTACCGGGCCGCGAACAAGGCGGTGCACGTCGAACTGGCGACCGCCGCCCAAACGACCTGCGTGAAGTGCCACGACGGCGACAACAGCCCGGACTTCAACTTCGCCGAGTACTGGCCCAAGATCGCCCACCCCTGGCGGGACTGAGCTGAAGGCGAGCTCGACCCGGGCGGCCCCG
>NZ_JBINJD010000222.1:0-6717 GCF_043951915.1 Alienimonas sp. DA493
CCCGCACCCTCACGAACCCCGGCGACGCCCGCGGGCGCCGGTCCGAAGCGGACTATTCGCCCCGGAGTCGCGGGAAGGCATCGATCAGGGCCGCCACGCCGGCGGCGTCCTCGTCGCCGCTGAGGGGGACCCGCAGGCACTCCGGCAGGCCGCGGAAGAAGGTGCACTGCCGTTTGCTGAACTGCCGCGTGCGGGTTTTCAGCCGCTCCACGCAGTCCGCCAGCGGCTCGCCGCCCTCCAGGTGGTCGAGGATCTCCTTGTAACCCAGTCCCTGCCGGGCGGTGGTTCCCAGGCCGGGGGCGGTCCGCAGGCGGTCCACCTCGTCGACCAGCCCCTCCGCCAACATCCGATCGACGCGGCGGTGGATGCGGTCCCACCGCACGGATCGCGGCGGGTCGAGCCACAGGCAGAGCGCCGGGCGGTCCGCCGCCGGCCGGGGTTCGTCCGTGGGGCGGCTGGCGGAGAAGGGCTCGCCGGTGAGGCGGATCACCTCCAGGGCCCGCACAATTCGGCGGGCGTCGGTCGTGTAGATGCCGGCGGCCGCGGCGGGATCGAGGGCGGCCAACTCGGCGTGCACCGCCTCCGGCCCGCGGGCGGCGACTTCCGCCTCCAGTTCGGCCCGCACCGCCGGGTCGCCGGGCGGGACGTCGCCCAAACCCCGCAGCAGGCTCCGCAGGTAGAACCCGGTTCCCCCGACGAACAGCGGGACCTTCCCGCGGTTCAAGACGTCCCGCACAGCGGCCTCGGCGTGTTCCAGATACCGGGCGACGCTGAAGGTTTCCGTCGGCTCCGCCAGGTCGAGCAGGTGATGCGGCACGGCGGCCCGCTCCGCGGCGGACGGCTTGGCGGTGCCGACGTCCATGCCGCGGAACACGGCCATGGAGTCGAGGCTGAGGATCTCCGCCCCCCACCGCTCCGCCAACAGCAGGGCGGCGGCGCTTTTCCCGCAGGCCGTCGGCCCGGCGAGCACGCGGCAGCGGCGGAGCAACTCAGGCGGCACGGCGGCGGGGCGGAGACGGGCGAGGCCGGAAACGACGAACCCTACCCGCAATCGCCGCCGTGCTCCCCTCTCGCTTGAGGGAGAAGGGCCGGGGGTGAGGGAGGCGAAGGGCTGGCCTGCTTCCGCTCTCCGCAGCGAGGCGCCGGCGGGAGAGCGAGGCGGGCCAGACAGAAGCATGCGGACGCCGCTGCCCCCTCACCCCCGCCCCCTCTCCCCCAAAAGGGGGCGAGGGGGGACGCGGTCTGCGGGCGCCGGTGAGAGGTTCGCCACGCTCTTCTCCCCTCTCCCTTGAGGGAGAGGGACCGGGGGTGAGGGTGGGCGAACGGTTCGCACGCCTCCGCTTCGGGCTCACGGGGGCCTCCCCGTCGAGCGGACCGTCCGCGGCCGGCAGGCGTCGCCGCCCCCTCTCCCCCTGTAGGGGGGAGGGGAGAGGAGAGCGGCGTGCGGGTCTACTCCGCGTCGGCGGTTGCCGCGTCGGCGGCGTCGGCTTCGGCGTTCGCGGCGGCCTCGGCCTTTTTCATCGCCTCGTAGGCTTTGAGAAACTCCTTCTGGGCCGGGGTCAGGGCCGCGGTCACCTCGGCCTCCTGCTGAGCCTCCAGTTCGGCAATCTGTTCCCGGAGCGCTTCGATCTGGACGTGGTACTTCGCCTGCACGGCGTAGATACGTTCCTTCTGCTCCTGCGAGAGCCGCAGCACCCCCAACCCCGGCGGCAGGCGGCGGGGGTAGACGTCGATCCCGTCGCGGGCGCCCACGGTCGTCGGCTGGAACTCGGCCGCGGCCGGGGTTTCGCCGTCCTGACTGACGGCGGGGCGGTCGAGCCCGGACAGGCTCAGCAGGCCGAACGCGCACAACGCGGCGGGGAGGAGCGGACGCAACGACATGCGGGCCTCGACGGGCTCGGGGAACGGGGGGACGGTCCCTTTTGGCGGCGCCGTCGTCCCCGTTCAACCAAAAGGACGCCCCAGCCGGAGCGACGGCTCCGGCTGGGGCGTGCAAGATCCCTATAATCGAACCGCCCGGAGGACGGCCGACCGGCTCAGGCGGTTTTGAGGTAGCCGTTGGCTTCGAGGTAGTCCACGACCTCGGCGGCGAGCGTGTCCACGTCCTTGCCGTCGCTGTCGAGGGTCAGTTCGGCGTTCTCCGGCTCCTCGTAGGGGGCGTCGATGCCGGTGAAGCCCTTGATCTCGCCGGCCCGGGCCTTTTTGTAGAGACCCTTGGGGTCGCGGCCCTCGCAGGTTTCCAGGCTGGCTTTGACGTACACCTCGACGAATTTGCCTTCGTCGAACAGCGCCCGCACCTGATCGCGGTCTTCGCGGTAGGGGCTGATGAAGGCGGTCATCGTCAGCAGGCCGGCGTCGGCGAACAGCTTGCCGACCTCGCCGATCCGGCGGATGTTCTCCGTCCGGTCCTCGGGGCTGAAGCCGAGGTTCTTGTTCAGCCCCATCCGGATGTTGTCCCCGTCGAGGACGTAGGTGTGGAAACCCTTTTGATGGAGCAGGTGGTCGACGGTGTTGGCGATCGTGCTCTTACCGGCGCCCGACAGGCCGGTGAACCACAGCAGGGCGGACTTGTGGCCCATCAGTTCGGCCCGGTCGGCCGCGGAAACGCGGGACTCGTGCCAGGTGACGTTGGTGGCTTTCTGCTCGGCCATCTGAAGAATTGAAGAGAATGCGGCGCGGGGGCGGGGGGTGAGGTCGGGATCGTACGGCATTCCGCCCCGTTTCGTAACGCCGCGGCGGCGACGGCGTTTCGTCCCCCCTCGCCCCCTTTTGGGGGAGAGGGGTCGGGGGTGAGGGGGCTGTGATTCCCGATGACCGCTCGCCGTCCGCCCCGCTCTCCCGTCCGACGTCCGACCTTTCGTCGCAACTGAGAGCGGGAGCGTGCGAACCGTGCGTCACCCTCACCCCCGGCCCCTCTCCCTCAAGGGAGAGGGGGGAAGAACCGGCGCCGCGTTGCAATCCGGTCGGGTTCCCCGTGCAATCCCGCCGCCATGTCCGACTCGCCCGCCCCCTCAGACGCCTCCGAACCGAACCTCCTCAAGCTCGGCATCCCCGCCGGCAGCTTGCAGGAGGCGACTGCGGACCTGCTCCGCAAAGCCGGCTACAACCTGCAGATCAGCTCCCGCAGCTACTTCCCCCGCATCGACGACGGGGAGATCGAGTGCCTGCTGATCCGGGCCCAGGAGATGGCCCGCTACGTCGGGGAGGGCATCCTCGACGCCGGCATCACCGGCCACGACTGGATCGAGGAGACCGGCGCCGACGTCGTCGAACTGACTGAACTGGTCTTCAGCAAGGTCTCCCGCCGCCCGGTCCGGTGGGTCCTCTGCGTGCCGGAGTCCTCCCCGGTGCAGACCGTCAAGGACCTCGAAGGCAAGCGGATCGCCACGGAGGCCGTCGGCCTGACGAAGCGGTACCTCGACAAGCACGGGGTGAACGCCAAGGTCGAGTTCAGTTGGGGCGCCACGGAGGTGAAGCCCCCCCGGCTGGCGGACGCGATCGTGGAGGTGACCGAAACCGGCAGCAGTCTGCGGGCGAACAACCTGCGGATCGTGGACGAGGTGCTCCAGAGCACGACCCGCCTGATCGCCCACCCGGCCGCCGCCGCCGACGAGTGGAAGCGCCGCAAGCTGGACGACCTCGTCCTGATGCTCAACGGCGTGCTGAACGCCGAGGGCAAGGTCCAGTTGATGATGAACGTGGCGAAGACGGACCTCGACGCGGTGCTGGCCGTGCTGCCGAGCCTGGAGAGCCCGACGATCAGCAGCCTGGCGGACGAGGACCGGGTCGACGTGCTGAGCGTCGTGGAGGAACGCTTCGTCCGCCGCGTGATGCCCGAACTCAAGGCTGCCGGCGCCCGCTGGATCGTGGAGAGCCCGATCTCGAAGATTATTGAATAAACAACGCTTGATCGTTGTCGGGTAGGGTGGGCGGGCCTCGCCCCGAACGGAGAGTCCCGTGTCCGCCGCCCTGTGTCTCGCCCTGCTCGCCGCGGCCCCGCCGGACGACGGCGTCGACTGGGCGGAGGCGACCCCGCAGCAGTGGGCCGTCCGGCTGTCCGTGGCGTCGGGATTCGGGAGCGACGGGGAGTACGCGAAGGCGCTGCAGGAGATCGCCGCGCTCGGCCCCCGCGCCCGGGAGGCGGTACTGTTGGAGGTCATGGCTGAAGGGGGGAATCCCGCGGGACACCGGCTTTATGACGCGGACAAGGCCATCGAAGCGCTCGCCGTCGACGGAGTGCCAGCGGTCATCGCGGCGATCGTCTCAGACCGCACGCGGCTCCGGGAGGTCGGTTGGCGGGCGGCGGGTCGACTGATCCCAAGGGAAAACGATGCGGTTCCGGCGGATCCCGCGGTGGCCACGGCGCTGCTCGCCGCCGCCGAGCCGGGATTCTCGGACGCCGACCGGGCGGTCGAGTTTTTAGAGGCCGACGTCTTTCTCAACCGCGTCCGGGGCCCGGCCGTTCAGGTCGCCTTGACGCTGTTCGACCACCCCAGCCCGAAGGTGCGGGAGGCCGCGGCGGCGGCGATCGCCGTCGCGTTTCGGCGGGCGAATTACCGCCCGAACGAGATGCCCCCACTGTCCGCCGCGGACGCCGCCGCCCGCGTTGCCGGCGTCACGGCGCTGCGTGCGGCGGCGACCGACGATCCGGCCCCCGCCGTGCGAACCGCGGCGACGGAGGCGTTGGCCCGTCTGGGCGAGGGGAGCGACCTCGTTTTGCACCACCTGCTGACCCGCGCCCTGTCATTCGGGCCGGCGTCCGACTCCCAGGAGGCCGGCCAGTTGTTCCAGGCTCTTCAGGCCCTCCGTCGCTATCCGGAGCACGCGGCGGCGGCCCGCGTGGCCCTCGCCCCCCAAGCCCTCGCGGCGGTCCCGGCGAACCCGCGTGCGTTTTTCTACGCGGGGGACCTGTTCTTCGAATGGGGCCCAGACGCGTTTGGCTTCGAACGGACCGTCGGTCAGTTGGTGCAGGACGAGACGTGGCGGGATGACGCGATCGACATGCTGGGCTGGATGGGACCGGCGGCGAAGTCGGAACTGCCGCGACTCGTCCCGCTGCTGGGCGAGGCCGGGGCCGCAACCGAGGCGAACAGCGACCGGTGGGACGAGGGCGAGTTTCGCCTCCACGTGGCGCAGGCGGTCGCCAAGATCGACCCGAGCCACCCCGCCTTGCCGGACTTGGTGTTCCCCAGGATTCCCGAGGTTCCTGCGGACCTGCCGAACGAACCCCCGGACGGGGCGACCCCGGCGGAACGCAAAGCTTGGTCGGAGGGATGGAGGCAAGTTGAACGGGCGTTATGGCGACCCGCCAGCGTCTTGTGGGCGATGGGCCCTCACGCCGCTCCGGCCCTGCCGCAACTGCGACCGCACCTCACCCGGTTCCGATCTGGGCAGCCGCGGGTCTCTGTATTTCTCGCGGTTGCCGGGGCGGGGCCGCTGCCGGACGACCTGTTGCCGATCTACGCGGCACAGAACCATCCGTCGATCATTCAGGAGACGCAGTGGGTTTTGAGGACCGTCGGCGCCCCGGCGTTACCGGCCCTCGCCGCGGCGTTGACCGTCGCGGCCAACGCGGACGCCGAGGTCGTCGTCACGGACCCGCGGACCGGGGAGTTCTTCAAGACGATCAAGGCACTGTACCGTTCACAGGAATCGGCGGCGCTGAATCGGAGCGTCTCGCTGAAGTTTCGGCTCCAGTCGCTCACGAAAATGCGGCCGGAGGACCTCGCCCAACACCGCGACGTGCTGACGGCGGCGATCGCGCCGCTGACACAGGACGAGGATTTGATCGCGCAAGGTTGGGCGCTGGCGGCCCTGCAAGCCGTGCGGCCGACCGACCCCGCCGCATTCCTCGCCGCCGTGGCCGACGACGACCCCCGCATCCGCGGCGCCGCGGTGCGGGCGCTGGGGGCCTACGGCGATCAGGAGGGCGTCCGATCGGTCCTCGCCGCGGCGCTGAAGGACGAGTACGCCACCGTCCGCCTGCCCGCGGTGCGGGCGTGGCGGGCGGCGGGGTTCGACGAGGAAACGCTCGAACCGCTGCGGGACGATCCGAACCCGGCGGTGCGGATTGCGGCTCGGGATGAGTGAGGGCGGGCCGACCGTCTACAAGCTCGGCGGGAGCCTGTTCGATCGGCCGGACCTCGCCGGCCGGCTGGGTGCTCTGCTGGCCGGCGAACCGCGGGCGCTGGTCGTCGCCGGCGGGGGGGCCGTGGCGGACGCGGTGCGGGACTGGGACCGCGTCCACCGGCTGGGCGAGGAGCGGGCCCATCGGCTGGCCTGCGAGGCGCTGGGGGTCACGGCCCGGTTCGTCGTCGCCCTGCTGCCGGGGGCGGAACTGGCGGCGACCCGGGAGGCCGCCAGCGACGTTTGGGAACAGGGGGGCGTCGCCGTGCTGGACCTGCCGGCGTTTCTGGCGGCGGAGGAGCCGCGCGACCCGGACCCGCCGCCGCACACCTGGGACACCACCAGCGACGCGCTCGCCGCCTGGGTCGCCCGCCGCTGGCCGGCGGGGCGGTTGGTGATGCTGAAAAGCTGCGAGCAGCGCCCGGACGCCGTCGACCGCCACTTCGCACGGTTCTCCGCGGGGTTGGCGGTGGAGTGGGTGAATCTGCGGGGGGAATCTCCGTCGGCGAGCGGGAGGCGTCAGCCCGCCGTGCGCTCTCACCGGCCCGAGCGTGCGGACGCCGCGGAACGCGCGGGGGGCTAACGCCCCCC
>NZ_JBINJD010000223.1:0-6644 GCF_043951915.1 Alienimonas sp. DA493
CCTCGCCGCTGCCGTCAGCGGGCCGCCGCGGCGAGCCAGGCGGCCAACTGGGCCGGGGCGACGCCGTAGACCTGCCACAGGGCCGCGGCCCCGCCGTCGCCGCGGTCCCGGTTCCCGCCGCGCCGCATGTTGTTCATCATCGCCGGCTGCTCGGCCGGGGCGGAGGCGGCCATCGCGTCGAGCAGCTGGCCAAGCTTTCTGTCGCCGCCGTTCTTCCGCAGCACGGAGACCAACGCGGCGCCGACCGCGGGCATCTCCTCGGGGGCGAAGGTGCCGGGCTTGAGCAGGTCCTCCGGCTTCGACAGCCGGGAGAACGCCGCCGGCAGGCGTTCGGCCATCGCCCGCAGCGCCGGATTCTGGGGATCGACCTCGAAGGCGATCGCCGGGCCGAGACCCGCCGACAGCCACGCCGGCACGTCGCCGTCGCGGCCCTTCATCGCGGCCTCGGCGAGGCCGAAGATCACGTTCGCGTGCATGCCGGGGTCGTCGCGGGTGGCGTCGTCCCGCAGATCCTGCAAGGCGATGTAGGCGTCGCTGCCGTCGGCCGGCACGGTGGCGTCCGCGGTGACGCTGGGCGGCACCTCGAACAGGCCGTGGGCGGCGGCGTGGAACTCCTGGTAGTCGAACCGGCTCTTCATCACGAACACGGTCAGCGGCCCGCGGCCGCCGAGGCCGTCTTCCCCGGCCAGCGGGGCGAGGCGGGCGGCGTCCTCCTTAATCCAGCCGGCGATCTGCTCCAGTCGGGACTCGTCCACGTTGCCGATGAGGATCAGCCCGCCGGTCGCGGGCGACTCGGCGGCGGAAACCTCCACGACTGTCGGCGTGGAGCGCCGCAGAGCTTTCTTGAACAGTTCGTTCGCCCGCTCCAGGCGGGACGCGGCGAGTTCCTCGTCGCTCATCTTCGCCATCGCCGCTCGCAACAACTGGGCCTCGGTCGGGACGAGCAGCCGCATCGGGGCGGCCGGGTCGCCCTTGTCCAGCTTGGCGCCGGCGACGGCCCAGGCGCGGGCGTTCGTCCACTGGCTGCGTTTGATACGGGCGTTGCCGGGGGGCATCTTCGGCTGTTCGACCTGCCCCATCAGGCGGATCATCCGGCCGCCCTCCGGGTCGTCCGGGTCGACGTAGCCGCTCTCCATCAGCTCCTGGTAGCTGTTCATGGAGAACCCGCCGCGGGACTGGCCGTTCATGTGGCAGCGCCCGCAGGAGTTCACCAGCGTGGGGGCGACGTCCTTCGAAAAGGTGATCCCCCCCGCCCCGCCGCCGTTCGATGCGTCGGCCATCGCCTGCTCCGGCCGGTTCATGGCCGTCGCGGGGGTTTCGGCGTCGTCCGCGAGCATTTCCGCCATGTTCGGGTGAGCCTCTTCCTCCGCGGCGGCCCCGGGCTCCAGGGCGGACCGGGCTTCGGCGAGGTCCTCCTCGATCAGTTCGGCGTAGCGTTCGCCCTCCAGACCGCCGGCGGCCTCCTTGAGCTCGGCGAAACGGCCCTCGACCTCGGCCAGCATCGTCTTCGCCTCCTCCGTTTGGCCGCGACGCAGCAGGCCGCCGATCCGCACCGCGTCCCGCTTCAGCCCGACGAGCTCCACCCGCTGGGCGCGGGTCAGATCGGACCGCCCGACGGCGGGGTCGGGCGCGACGGCGACCGCGGCGACGACGCCGAGGGCGACGACGATCGCGAGCGAACGGGAACGGGGCGGGCGCATCGGCAGGGTCATAGAAGAGGTGAACGGGCGGTGCGTCGACGTGATTGTAACCGGGCCGCGGACCGCGAGGTTCGCCGCGTTTCGAGCCGGTCACGTTAGAATCGGCCGATGTCGTCCGCTCACTCCCCCTCCCCTCCCCCGGATCTCGCGGCGAAACGCGATCAGCTGTTGGACGCCTTGCGCGGGCTGGGGCGGGTCGCGGTGGCCTTCAGCGGCGGGGTGGACAGCGCCGTGGTCGCCAAAGCTGCGGCGCTCGCCTGCGGGAAGCACACCGTCGCCGTGACCGCCGACAGCCCCAGCCTCGCCTCCGGGGAGCTGGAGACCGCGGCGGCCGTTGCGGCGGAGATCGGCATTCGGCACCGGGTGGTACGCACGGAGGAGTTCGCCTCCCCGGACTACCTCGCCAACGCCCCGGACCGCTGCTTTCACTGCAAAAGCGAACTCTACGACCGCCTCGCCGACCTGCTGCCGGAGTTGGGCGTAGACGCGGTCGTCAACGGGGCGAACGCCGACGACGCCGGCGACCACCGCCCCGGCATGCGGGCCGCCGGCGAGCGCGGCGTCCGCAGCCCCCTGCTGGAGTGCGGCGTGACGAAGGCCGAGGTGCGGGCCTTGGCGCGGGCGTGGGCCCTGCCGGTGTGGGACAAGCCGGCGAGCCCCTGCCTGAGCAGCCGCATCGCCTACGGCGTGCCGGTGACGCGGGACCGCGTCCGCCGCGTCGACGCCGCGGAGGCCTGGCTGAAGGCGCGGTTCGACCTGCGGGAGTGCCGCGTCCGCTGCGAGGCGAACGAACTGGCCCGCGTCGAAGTCCCCCTCCCCGCCCTGCCCCGCGTAGTCGGCGAGGCGGCGGCGGTCAGCGAGGAGTTGAAACGTCTGGGCTTCCGCTACGTGACCCTCGATCTGGAGGGCTTTCGCAGCGGAAGCCTGAATGCGGGGCTCACGCCGACGCTGACGCCGCTGTCGCTCACGCCGCCGTCGTGACGCCCGGGACCGGGTAGCCGCGGGCGAACTCGGTGACGGCCTCGTGGATGCGCTTCAGCAGGGCCTCGTCCTCCGGGTTAGCGAGGACTTCGAGCACCCAGGCGGCGACGCGCTGCATCTCGTCCTGCTTCATGCCGCGGGTCGTCAGGGCGGCGGTGCCGAAGCGGATGCCGGACGGGTCCATCGGCTTGCGGGGGTCGAACGGGATCATGTTCTTGTTGACCGTGATCCCGGCGGCGTCGAGGGCCTTCTCCGCGATCTTGCCGGTGGTGCCGACCGCGGTCACGTCGCAGAGCAACAGGTGGTTGTCCGTGCCGCCGGACACCAGCGTCACGCCGCCGGCGGCGAGGGCCTCGCCGAGGGCCCGCGCGTTGTCCTTCACCTGCTGGGCGTACTGCTTGAACTCCGGCTGGAGCGCCTCGTTGAAGCAGACGGCCTTGCCGGCGATCGCGTGCATCAGCGGGCCGCCCTGGCTGCCGGGGAACACCTGCCGGTCGATCGCCTTCGCCAGCTCCTCCCGGCAGAGGATCAGCCCGCTGCGGGGGCCGCGGAGCGTCTTGTGGGTGGTGGTGGTGACCACGTCGGCCACGGCGACCGGGTCGTCGTGCAGCTTCGCGGCGACCAGACCGCTGTAGTGGGCCATGTCGACCAGCAGCTTGGCGCCGACCTCCTTGGCGATCTCCGCGAAGCGGGCGTGCTCGATCTCCCGCGGGTAGGCGCTGGCGCCGGCGACGATCATCTTCGGCTTGTGCTCCCGGGCGAGCTTCGCCACCTGATCGAAGTCGATCCGGTGGTCGCTCTGCCGCACGCCGTAATGGACCGGCTGGAAGAACTGCCCGCTGACGTTCAGGTGCATGCCGTGCGTCAGGTGCCCGCCGTGGGCGAGGTCCATGGCGAGGAACGTGTCGCCCGGCTGCAGGATCGCGGTGAAGGCGGCGAAGTTCGCCTGAGAACCGGCGTGCGGCTGAACGTTGGCGTGCTCCGCCCCGAACAGTTGCTTGGCCCGGTCCCGGGCGAGGTTCTCGATCTGGTCGACGTATTCGCAGCCGCCGTAGTAGCGGCGGCCGGGGTAGCCCTCGGCGTACTTGTTCGTCAGGCAGGAGCCCTGCGCCTGCATCACCGCGGCGCTGGTGTAGTTCTCGCTGGCGATCAGTTCGAGGCCGTCGGTTTGACGGCCGCGTTCCCGCTCGATGGCGGCGAAAATTTCGGGGTCGGCCTCGGGCAGCGGAGCGGTCTGGAGGCCGGAGCGGGGGGCGGACGAGGACATCGGAGGGCCGGTGAGGATCGCGCGGGGCGGGTGGAACGCCTAAACTACCGCCGAGATTCCCGGTCCGACACGCGGCCGCCCGCCACACCCGCCCGCTTCCCGTCACTTCGCCGTCGTGCCCGCGGTTTCGTCCCCATCCGCCGAACCGGTCGCCCCGGCCGACCCGACGGCGGACGACGACGCCGACGAGCCGATCGACCCGCCCCCCGAGGACCCCGCCGACCCGCCGCCGCTGGCCGGGGAGACCGTCGCCTTCACCGGCACGCTGGCCAGCATGACCCACGCCGCGGCGGCCCGGCTGGTGAAGGACCTCGGGGGAACCTTCGCCGAACGGCTCACCCGCTCGACGACGCTGCTGATCGTCGGCGAGGAAGGCTGGCCGCTGGCGGACGACGGCGCCCCCACGGTGAAGTTCCGCCGGGCCGCGGAGTGGAACCGCACCGGCGAGGCGACCGTGCGCTTGCTCGCCGAGAGCGATTGGCTGCGGCTTGCCGGCCTGAGCGCGGGGGAGCCGGGCGCCTCGCTGGGCGGGGACCTGTCGGCCGGGGTGCGGCGGCTGTACACCCCGGCGATGCTCTCCGGCCTGCTGGACGTCACCCCGGGCCGCATCCGGGCCTGGGCCCGGGACGGGCTGATTCGCCCGGTCAAGACGGTGCACCGGCTGCCCTACTTCGACTTCGCTGAGGTCGCCCGCACCCGCACCCTCGCCAAGCTGCTGGCGGCGGGGGTGTCGAAGGCGGATCTCGCCGCGGGGCTGGCGGCGCTGGCGGAGGTGTTCGGCGAGGAGGCCGTTGCCGCGGGGCGGCTCGACCTGTTGGCCCGCGACGGCCGGTTGCTCGTCCGCGACGACGCCGGCCTGCGCGAGCCGGCGACCGGCCAGCGAGTGCTGGAGTTCGCCTCGGACGAACCCTCCCGCGACGGCGACGCCCCCGACGAACCGCCCTCCCCCGCCCTGCTCCGCCTGCCGGACCCCGACGGCGGGCGGGCCGAGCGACGCTCGGCCGCCGAGTGGCTGCGGCTGGGCGTGGAGCGGTTGGACGCCGACGACCCCGCCGCCGCGGAGGCGGCCCTGCGGGCCTGTTTGGCGAAGGAGCCGACGCACCCGGAGGCTCACTTTCACCTCGCCGACGCCCTGTTCCGCACCGGCCGGCCGGATGCCGCTGCCGAACGCTACCGGGCGGCCACGGAGCACGACCCGCGGTACCTCGAAGCTTGGGTGCAGCTCGGCTGCGTCCGGGCCAGCGGGGGCGAACACCGCTCCGCCGCCAAGGCGTTCCGCACGGCGCTGGAGATCCACGGCGACCTGCCGGAGGCCCACTTCCACCTCGCCGAGAGCCTGCACGCCCTCGGCGACGCCGCCGCGGAGGAACACTACCGGGCCTACCTCGCCCACGACGACCGCGGGCCGTGGGCGCAACTGGCCCGGGCGCGGTTGGGCGTCACGGATACTCTCCGCTGATCCGTAGGGTCCGCTCTGCGGACCGTATTCCAAGAACTTCGCCAATCGCACGACGGTCCGCGGAGCGGACCCTACGAGAGGCCGAGGTCTTCGTAGATCGCCGCGTTGATCGCCCGGTTGCGGCGCTGGTGCTTCGGCTCCCCGCACATGCCGTTGGTGGCCCAGGCGACGACGAGGTCGTTCTCCGGGTCGCAGAAGGCCATGGTCGACTGGCTCCCCCCGTGCCCGAACGTCCGCGGCGAGCAGTGCGGCCCGAACCCGTACGGCACGGTCTCCGCCCCGTAGCGGTTCGAGTCGACGATCACCCCAAGGCCGAAGTCGACGACGTGGCCGAGCGTCCGGTCGAACTCCCCGACGCGGTGCCGGGCGATTATCGCCTCGGCGGCCAGCTCGCCCATCAGCGGGAAGTCGCAGTCGGCCCGGCTGTCGTTCAGGGTGGAGTAGAAGTCGCCGACGCTCCGGGCCGTTCCCCGCAACGAGGAGCCCGGCGACCACCGGGTGAGGTGGGCGTCGGTCAGCAGGTCGGCGTCGATCAGTTCGCGGCCTTGGCGACGGAACGTCGGGGCGAGCCGCGGGCGCACGTCGGCCAGTTCCTCCGGGGAGAAACGGAACCGCAGCCCCTCGATCCCGGCGGGGCCGAGCATCGTCCGCTCCATCCAGGCGTCGGCCGGTTCGCCCACAATCCGACGCACGATCTCTCCAAGCAGGAACCAAGAGGACTTCGGGTGGTAGCCGGCCGTCCGGCCGACGACCCAGTCCTCTTCCAACGGGGCGTCGCAGATTCGGCGGACGGACTCGTCCCAGTCGACTTCCGGGTATCCCGGATCGACGTTCGGCAGGCCGGCGGTGTGGGTGAGGAGGTGGCGGACGGTGACGGCCCGCTTCTCCGCCCCGCCGCGGGCGAACTCTGGCACGTGTCGGACGACCGGGCCGTCCAGCGCGAGCTTCGCGAACGGCTGACTGCCCGGCCCGTCGCAGAGGACCACGATCGCCGCCGCCGTTACCGGTTTTCCCGCGGAGAGCCAGAGCATGACGTGTTCCGCCGTCAGCGGTTCGCCCGGCCGGGCCTCGCCGATTGCCGCGTCGCAGACGATCTCGCCGCGGTACTGCACGAAGAGTTGCGCCCCGTGGTGCAGGCCGTCCTCGCGGCCCTGCTCGAGAACGGCGCGGGTTTTGGGGAGGGCGTCGAGGCTCATGCCCCGATCGTAACGCCGAGGCCCCGCGGGGCCTCGGCGTT